>NZ_MVFZ01000029.1:0-55943 GCF_002042945.1 Citrobacter sp. A316 | reverse complement strand
GTTTTCGTTGTGATAATAAAAATTAATTATGTAATGGGGCAGGCAGTGGTTTGCAATGAAAATTGTTGCTAAGGTGATTTTCTTTCTACAAAGGGAGATAGCATGGAACTGCACGACTGGCAGTCGCAATTTGAAGCCTGGTTAGCTGATAACCATTCCGGACAAGATGCTGCACATGACATCTTTCACTTTCGACGTGTGTGGATGACGGCGCAAAAGCTGAGTACAGATGCAACCGTGGACTGGCTGGTGGTGCTGACCGCATGCTACTTCCATGATCTCGTCAGCCTGCCGAAGAACCATCCTGAGCGTCATCGTTCGTCGGTACTGGCAGCCCAGGAAACACGTCGCGTTTTGATGCGCGATTTTCCGGATTTTCCACGACAGCGGTTATCGGCAGTGTGTCATGCCATTGAGGCGCACAGTTTTAGCGCCAAAATCGCGCCAGAAACCCTTGAAGCCAAAATCGTGCAGGATGCTGACCGGCTTGAGGCGCTGGGTGCGATCGGTTTAGCGCGCGTCTTTGCCGTTTCAGGGGCGTTGGGGGTTGCGCTGTTTGATGCGGAAGATCCGTTTGCCCGAAAGCGTAGCCTTGACGATAAACAGTATGCGCTCGATCACTTCCAGACCAAATTATTGACGTTGCCGTTGACGATGCAAACCGAACAAGGGCGGCATTTGGCACAACATAATGCGGATTTTTTACTGACGTATATGGCAAAGCTGAGTGCGGAGCTAAAAGGAGAATACGAAATGCTGGATCTTGACGTGATTCAACCCTTTAAAGCACGCTAGTCGCCAGTACGGCTGAAACGTCAACCGTGCTAATTTATGTTAATCTGTCGGTTATCCATTTCTGCCGGTTAAATGTATGCAGGATAATTTTTCAGTAGCAGGCTCCATGAACCCAATGACAGATGAAAACGAGGCCGACGTGCAGGTGGTGTTGGCCAAGTTGCTTGAAATATATGACGTGAAAACGCTGGTTGCTCATCTGAATGGCGTTGGCGAGAACCGCTGGAGCCCGGCCATCTTTAAGCGAGTAGTTGCTAATGAAACATGGCATCGCCTCAGCGACCGCGAGCTTAATCATCTGAATACTTTGTTGCCGAAACCACCTGCACATCATCCGCACTATGCTTTTCGCTTTATCGATCTTTTTGCCGGCATTGGCGGCATTCGTCGCGGCTTTGAAGCGATTGGTGGGCAGTGCGTGTTTACCAGTGAGTGGAACAAGCACGCGGTGCGCACCTATAAAGCGAACAACTACTGCGATCCGCTCCAGCACCGCTTTAATGAAGATATTCGTGATATCACGCTCAGCCATCATGAAGGGGTGAGTGACCTGCAGGCGGCGGAACATATTCGCCAGCATGTGCCTGAACATGACGTGCTGTTGGCCGGATTCCCATGTCAGCCATTTTCTCTGGCTGGTGTATCAAAGAAAAACGCGTTAGGGCGGGCCCATGGTTTCGCCTGTGATACGCAAGGCACACTATTTTTTGATGTGGTGCGCATCATCGACGCGCGTCGGCCCGCCATATTTGTGCTCGAAAACGTCAAAAACCTGAAGAGTCACGATCAGGGCAAAACGTTTCGCATTATTATGCAAACGCTGGACGAGCTGGGTTATGACGTGGCGGATGCGGCGGATAACGGTCCGGACGATCCGAAAATTATCGATGGGCAACATTTTTTGCCTCAACATCGCGAACGTATCGTGCTTGTCGGCTTCCGACGCGATCTGAATTTGAAATCAGACTTCACGTTGCGGGATATTGTCACGCGTTACCCGCAGCGACGTACTACGCTGGCGGAACTGCTTGAGCCGACCGTTGATGCGAAATATATACTGACGCCGGTGCTGTGGAAATACCTCTATCGTTATGCGAAAAAACATCAGGCGCGGGGAAATGGATTTGGTTATGGCATGGTGTATCCCGGTAACCCTGATAGCGTAACGCGCACATTATCTGCGCGTTATTATAAGGATGGGGCGGAGATCCTGATTGACCGTGGCTGGGATATGGCGCTGGGTGAAAAAGATTTTGACGATCCGCAGAATCAGCGACACCGCCCACGCAGACTTACGCCAAGAGAGTGCGCGCGTCTGATGGGGTTTGAATCTCCGCAGGGCTATCAGTTCAGGATCCCGGTGTCAGATACTCAGGCTTATCGCCAGTTTGGTAATTCGGTGGTCGTTCCGGCATTTGCGGCGGTGGCCAGGCTGCTGGAGCCGAAAATCAAACAGGCGGTTGCTATTCGCGAGAAAGAGAACCTGCATGGCAGACGTTCACGATAAAGCAACACGCAGTAAAAATATGCGGGCGATAGCTACCCGCGATACCGCAATTGAAAAACGCCTTGCCAGCGTGCTGACAGAGCAGGGGGTAACGTTTCGCGTGCAGGATGCGACGTTACCCGGTCGTCCCGATTTTGTGGTGGATGATTATCATTGTGTGATTTTTACCCATGGCTGCTTCTGGCATCATCACAACTGTTATCTCTTCAAAGTCCCCGCGACACGAACGGAATTCTGGCTGGAAAAAATAGGCAAAAATGTCCAACGTGATGCGCGGGATTGTGAAAAGTTGCGGGTTTTGGGCTGGCGGGTACTGATTGTCTGGGAGTGCGCCCTGCGTGGTCGCGAAAAGCTGGACGATGAAGCGTTATCTGAACGAGTCATCGAGTGGATCTGCGGCGGTGGCGACACCGCGCAGATCGACACTCTCGGTATTCATTTACTGTAACGTCTTTTCCGACGGGGCCGCAACGGCGTCCGCTTTAACAGGGAACAGGTATTTCCCCAATGTTACCAGCACCACAGCAAACACGATCACGCCGAGCGCCAGCCATTCGATAGGGGCCAGTCTTTCTCCCCCAAGACCGGTCCCTAACAGCACGGCAACAACCGGATTGACGTAGGCATAGCTGGTGGCTAGCGCCGGGCTGACATTGCGGATCAGGAACATATACGCATTAATGGCAATAATGGAGCCAAACAGGGCCAGGTAAGCCACCGCCATAAAGCCTGAAAATGTTGGCATGGTGGTCAGTTTTTCTCCGGAGAGTAATGACGCGCACATCAGCACAATACCAGCGGCTAACATTTCAATGGCTCCGGCCATCATGCCAACGGGTAGCGTAATGCGTGAACCGTACACCGAGCCAAACGCCCAGCTTATCGAACCGATCAGGATTAAAATAGCGCCCCACGGATTGCCACTTAAATTGCCTCCGCTGTTCAGCATGATGATCCCTGCTAACCCAATCGCTATCCCCAACCATTCCAGCTTGCGCGTTTTGATGCCAAAAAAGTGGCTAAAACACAGCGTAAATAACGGGACGGTGGCGACCACCACGGCGGCAATACCGGAAGGGACATTTTGATGTTCTGCGACGGTGACCAGCCCATTACCCACAGCCAGCAGCAGGATACCAATTAACGCGGCGTTCAGGATTAGGCGTAAGGGGGGCAGCTTATGCCCGCGAATAAGTAAGAAACTTGTTAATAAAATTCCCGCGGAGAGAAAACGTACGGCTGCCATCATTAACGGCGGCCAGCTTTCTACGCCAATGCGAATAACGAAGTACGTGGAACCCCAAATGATGTACAGCGCGAATAGCGCACTGAAAAGTGGTAACAATTGCCTGAAACGCATAATCCCTCACGGTAGAAATAAAAAGGTGCAACATAGTAAACGTCAAAACTATCTTACTGGCGAGATTTATAATTACGTGTCGATGTTAAAAACTTGTTGACCAGAAAGGTCAGTTTCAGCATGGCGTGTTTTACTTCATACTTATGACTGCAAAAAAAATAATATTGAGGGTTAAAATTTTGGCAGGAAGTAGCTTACTGACCTTACTCGATGATATCGCCACGCTGCTGGATGATATCTCAGTGATGGGAAAACTGGCCGCGAAAAAAACCGCGGGCGTGCTGGGAGATGATCTGTCGCTTAATGCGCAGCAGGTGTCGGGCGTGCGGGCTAACCGTGAACTCCCGGTTGTCTGGAGCGTGGCGAAAGGATCGTTTGTTAACAAAGTTATTCTGGTGCCGTTGGCATTATTGATAAGCGCATTTATTCCCTGGGCGATCACCCCCTTATTAATGGTAGGCGGGGCATTTCTCTGTTTTGAAGGGGTGGAAAAGGTTCTGCATACCCTGGAGGCGCGTAAGCACAAAGAAAGCCCGGAAGAGCGTCAGCAGCGTCTGACTGCTCTGGCCGCACAGGATCCACTCACCTTTGAGAAAGATAAAATCAAAGGGGCAATACGTACCGACTTCATTTTGTCTGCAGAGATTGTCGCGATTACGCTGGGTATTGTCGCGGACGCACCCTTGCTGAATCAGGTGTTGGTGTTATCAGGTATCGCGTTAGTGGTGACCGTGGGCGTATATGGCCTGGTCGGGATTATCGTTAAGCTTGATGACATCGGGTACTGGTTGGCAGAAAAGCGCAGTCTGCTTGCCCAGTCGCTGGGGAAAGGGTTGCTGGTGGTTGCCCCCTGGCTTATGAAAACACTTTCTGTGGTCGGCACACTGGCGATGTTTTTGGTGGGAGGCGGCATTGTGGTACACGGAATATCGCCGCTGCATCATGCGATTGAACATTTTGCTCAGCAGCAAAGTACATTGATTTCGCTAATGCTTCCGACCCTGCTTAACCTGGTGCTCGGATTTATCATCGGCGGGATTGTCGTTCTGCTGGTAAAAGCTGTCGCCAGACTGCGCGGAGTTTCGCACTAATTGTTACAGGACTGATTACGCAAAACGCCTCTTTGTCATCTAAGGTGTAAAGGTTTCTCTTGATACAGGAGGCAGGTATGGTCTTTTCTGTCAGTGAGGAAGTCACCTCCAAAGAGGGTGGCCCACGTATGATCGTTACCGGGTATGCCAGCGGAATGGTGGAGTGTCGCTGGTACGACGGCTTTGGCGTTAAACGGGAAGCATTCCGTGAAGATGAACTGGTGGTGCCGGGCGAGCGAAGACAGCTCTGTCAGGATGCCTGAACATTTGCTCGACCGTAACCAGGTGATCTCTCACCTATTAGTTATATTTATCATTCCGGTGAGAATTATTTACTTGTCAGGCAAAAAAATTGCAGATAAGGTTTGGTTCACATCAGATTTTCTGGTGTAACGAATTTACAAGTGCTTCTTGCATAAGCAAGCTTGATCCCGACCCGATAAGGGCCGGGATTTTTTTCGCCCTCAGTCAGCGATTGATCTCCGACACGCTAAAGTCATGGATATCAAGCTCGAACGCATCGGCCAGTTCATGCCATGTATGGTAATCTCGCCCGTCGACGCTGACGCGCTCCGGGTCATCCTGGCTGCGATGAATTTCACTCTCGCAGATTTCGTTGATTGCCTTTAGCAGCGCGTCGACATCGACGCTGACTTCACGTTTGGCCGTATCGCTGTACTCTTTCGCGGTTTTCATCCTCATACCTCTCAACCGTTAAGGATACCGGGGGAGCGTACCCAAACATCGAATACGCACAACTTAAGTATAGACCGTCGATAAAACCCGCAATCGCGCGTGCATAGCGCTGCCAGAAAAAGGAATTTGTTCTACACTGGCACAAAGCCACAGGAGGAAAACTATGAAGGTGAATGATCGGGTCACAGTCAAAACGGACGGCGGTCCTCGTCGACCGGGCGTGGTACTGGCAATCGAAGAGTTTAGTGAAGGCACCATGTACCTGGTTTCGCTGGAAGACTACCCGCTCGGTATCTGGTTCTTTAATGAATCAGGTCATCAGGATGGTATCTTTGTGGAAAAAGTGGAGTGAATTGAATTCTGCTGTTTGATTCTGACTGGTGGAGTCGCCACCAGTCAGAACGTTTTAGCGCATATTCACAAAGATACCATTGGTGACGTTATCCGTAAGCCTCACAACGTGATAGATAACTTGCTTATTATGCGTCTTAATCTTTCGTTTTATATTCCCCTTATGGGATGACACCGTTTTGGCTTTGATATTCATTTGATCTGATATCTGTATTGTTCCCTGACCCTCCATCCACATACGCAGCATGCTGGATTCGGTTCGACTTAATGATAATGTCGGCAGATTCACATCAATAGCAATATCTACTTCTTTTTTCAGAATATCGCCAAGTAGTTTATCCAGTGAGTCAGGTTTAATCGATTTAGAACTAATCAATAAATTTTTTCTGACGAGTAGATATTCATCAAAATGCACGTTGGCAATTGCCATAAACACAATAAATAATGTGCTGGGATGCTGATTAATGATTTGCTTTATTTGCTGGCTATTAGCAGGATCGTGGATAAAGCAGTCCTCATTAATAAACACCACAGCGGGTTGTTGAGAGACACAGGCGAGACTGAGTTCATCAACGTTGGAAATGTTGTTGATTTCCCTTTTTTTCACCCCCCGACTTACCAGATATCCGGTTAACCCTAGTCGGGTGTAACTGCATAAATCCATAATAATCGTTGACATGGCATACCCTCACTCAATGCGTAACGATAATTCCCCTTACCTGATTATTTCATCACAACTAAACGGAATAATAACGACCCAAGATGACGCTTTCGCTGTTTTTCAGGCGAATTTACTATCCCGTAAAGTTGCGTATAATTTGCCAGGAAACATCTTAAAGTAAAGTGAATGTTGCGTTATGTGAGTGAGGCAAAAACAAATAAACCGCGACAGAGATATCTTGGTGGATGTTGTCACTTTTTAAATTTAGGACAATCCTTAGTAAAACAGGATAAAAATTAAGGGTTATTATTTTCCTGGCATTTCGCTGACGATATCGGCCAGTAAATTAAAAATTTCACTGAATAATCGTTCGCAGAATGGCGCAATTAATGGCATTAGCGCCGCCATTAGTGAAATACCTACGGTCAGAGTGAGAGGAAAGCCGATGACGAAAACCGACAGCTGTGGTGCCATGCGATTTAACAAACCAAGTGCGAGGTTCAGCGTGAGTAGAAGCGTCATTACCGGCAGGGCCAGCATTAGTCCGTTGAGGAAAATCAGGCTACCTGCCCGTGCCAGCGCGAGAAACGCATTGCTGTTCACCGGATTGCCGCCGATGGGCAGAGTATGAAAAGTATCTACCAGCAGCGAAATCAGCCATAAATGGCCGTTAAAGGTCAGGAACAGCAGCATGGCGAGCATGTCGATCAGTCGTGCCAGAACCGGCATATTCAGACGGCTACCGGGATCGAAGAACGTCGCGAAGGAAAGGCCCATTTGCAGGCCAATTAATTCCCCGGCGGTACGTACTGCGGCAAACGCAAACTGCATCGTGAAGCCTAAAGCGATACCGATCAGGATTTGTTGCATTGCCTGCCATAGCGCGCCAACAGAAAAGATGGGGACGTCAACGGCGGGAATCGACGGGGCGATAACGACGGTTATCATCAACCCCAGCCCCAGCTTTACCCGTTTAGGGATGGCTCGTTCACTGAGGATGGGGGCCGTTGAGATGAGCGCCAGTATGCGCAGCAAAGGCCAGAAGTATAAATTCAGCCAATGGAGCCACTCAACGCTGGTCACCTGCAACATAACGTTGTCTACCCGATGATATAGGGGATATTGCTGAACAGCGTACGCACGTAGTCGAGCAGCAGGTTAAGCATCCACGGGCCAGCAACAATGATGGCAATAAACACCGCGACAATTTTGGGAATGAAGGACAGCGTCATTTCGTTAATCTGGGTCGCCGCCTGCAGAATACTAATGATAAGACCTGTGACGAGAGCGACTAACAACAAAGGCGCGGCAAGGGCAAGGGCGACTTTCATCGCCTCTGTGCCCATCATCATGACCGATTCAGGAGTCATTTCGCGCCTCTAACTGTAAAAGCTTTGTGCCAGCGAGCCGACAAGTAGCTGCCAACCATCTACCAACACAAATAGCATCAGCTTGAACGGCAACGCGATTGTGGCTGGCGGTACCATCATCATCCCGAGCGCCATCAGCACGCTGGCGATCACCAGGTCGATAATCAGAAACGGAATAAAAATGGTAAAGCCTATCTGGAATGCTGTTTTCAACTCACTGGTGACATAAGCAGGCAGCAAAATTCGCATCGGTACGGCTTCTGGCCCCTGTAACGGACCGCTGTTTGCTAAGCGCGCGAAGAGTGCCAGATCGGCTTCACGGGTCTGGCGCAACATAAACTCGCGCAGCGGCTGGGCGCCTTTCTCCATGGCTTCCTGCATGGAGATCTTCTCTTCGCTGAACGGTTGGTAAGCGTCAACGTAGATTTTATCGATCACCGGCGACATGATGAAAAAGGTCAAAAAGAGCGCCAGGCCCAGGAGCACCTGGTTAGGCGGTGCAGAGGGGGTACCCAGCGCATTTCGCAGTAGACCGAAAACGATGATGATGCGGGTGAAGCTGGTCATCATCAGCAAAATTGCAGGCAGGAACGTCAGCGAGGTGATGAACACCAGCGTCTGCACGGGCAACGTCCAGTTTTGTCCGCCGCCCGGCAACGGCTGACTGACCAGCCCCGGGAGTTGGGCGAGGGCAACGGGGCTGAAAAGCCACAAGCCTGCTAGCGTAAGGGATAACAAACGGCGCATCAGGATCTCCCAGGACGCTTCAGCAAACTCTTCATCATGGCCTGGAAATCCGCAGGGGAGGCCGTTTTTTCTTCTGCATCGGCAGGTGCCGGGGGCAGGGTGTGCAGGACATTAATCTGTGAGGCTGTGACACCCAGTACCAGACGGGCATCTTCGACCTCGACAATCACCACGCGCTCACGTGGACCCAGTGAGGTGCTGGCCGTGACTTTCAGCCCGCGTGTACCGGTATTTTTGGGGGCAAACCCCAGACGTTTAATGACCCAGGCCGCCGCCAGGATCAAGACGATGATCCCGAGCAGCGCGCCGCTTACCTGCACCAGCGGTGAGCCGGGAACGGCGGCGGGTTGAGAAACGGTAGCCTGGGTATTCATGATTAACGGCTCAGACGGCGCATACGTTCAGACGGGGTGATAATGTCAGTGATACGCACACCGTATTTATCCGCGACCACGACGACTTCGCCCTGGGCAATCAGGTAACCGTTGATCAGGATATCCAGCGGCTCGCCTGCCAGACCATCCAGTGCGACAACCGAACCCTGCGTCAGACGCAGCAGCTCTTTGATGGTCATGCGGGTACGGCCCAGTTCGACGGTCAGCTTGACCGGAATGTCCATGATCAGGTCGATGTCCTGCAAAGCGCCGCTGACGTCGCCGCCACCTAACTGCTGGAATACCGCATCGGCCGCACTTTTGGTGGGCGTGGTTTTTTGCTCGTTTAACGCGTCAGCCCACAGATCGTCCAATGCGCCAGTGTTCTCATCGGACGGATTATTCATATCACTCATTTGGGCTGTTCCTCATTCAGCGAATTCAAAATCGGGTTTATCAGATGTTCTACGCGTAACGCATACTGACCGTTTACGGTGCCATACTGGCTGGTCAGCACAGGCACGCCGTCCACATGAGCAATAATGCGGTCGGGTTTCTCAATCGGCAGTACATCGCCGGGTTTCAGTTTTAAAATCTGGGATAGCCGCAGCGGAATGTCGGCAAAGTTTGCCACCAGCTCCAGTTCAGAATGCTGAACCTGACGCACCAGATTATTGCGCCAGTTCTGATCTTCATTACGCGAGTTTTCCAGCGGCGGATTCACCAGCAGCTCACGCAACGGTTCAATCATGCTGAATGGCAGACAGATGTTAAATTCACCGGTCAGGTTGCCAATTTCAACGTGGAACGGGGTGTTCACCACAATGTCGTTCGGAGAGGTGGTGATATTGGTAAATTTCACCTGCATCTCGGAACGAACGTATTCCACTTCCAGCGGGTTGATGGCCTTCCACGCGTCGCTGTAGCTTTCCAGCGCCAGCTTCAGCATGCGGTTAATAACGCGTTGTTCCGTGTGCGTAAATTCGCGGCCTTCGACTTTTGTCGGGAAACGACCGTCACCGCCAAACAGGTTGTCTACGGCGATAAATACCAGACTCGGTGAGAACACCACCAAACCCGTACCGCGCAGCGGCTTCAGGTGGATTAAGTTCAGGTTGGTCGGAACCGGTAAGTTGCGCGCAAATTCATGGTATGGCTGGATACGGATCGCACCCACGGTAATATCCGGGCTACGGCGCAACAGGTTAAATAATCCCATTCGGAACTGGCGCGCAAAGCGTTCGTTAATGATCTCCAACGCCTGTAAACGCTCACGTACAACGCGACGCTGAGTGTTGGGATCATAAGGACGAATATCGCTTTCTTTTGCGATACCTGAAATGGGTTCGTCTTTGGTTTCGCTATCGCCGTTCAGCAATGCGTCGATTTCAGCCTGAGAAAGAATACTGTCGCCCATGTCTTTACCGCAGAATAAAAGCTGTATAAAGAACGTCGGTGACAACCTGTTTCGGCTGTCCAACAACGAGCGGAGTCGCCAGCGTCTCTTTAATGGCGGTAATCAGCTGTTGCTTACCTTCCTCAGTGGCGAGTGTGGCCGCATTCTGACGAGAAAACAGCAGCAGCAAACGGCTGCGCACTTCCGGCAGATATTCGTTAAGACGTGAACGTGTCGCCTCATCTTTCATGCGCAGCGTGATACCGATATACAGTACACGGTCTGCATCACCCAGATTGACGGTAAAGGTATCCAGCGCAAAGAACACCGGGGCTGGCGGTGGAGCCGGTTCCGCTTTGACGCTGGCGGACGGCTGCTGCTGCATGCGCCAGTAGCTATAACCCGCAGTTGCGCAGGCGGCGAGGGTAATTAATACCAGCAGAGGGATCCAAATAGCGCGTTTACTTTTTTTGTTAATCGCGGAGTCAGTCATCAGATACGGGCTTCCTGTTTCGGTACAGCTTATGGGCTGATTATCCCGTGTCCTGTCCACGACAAAGCGTGGAAAAGACGCGGATAATCATGCTACCTCTGGCGTTAGGCGAAGATGTCTACTGCGCCATCGCCGCGGGCAGCGGCTTGCAGCGAGGCTGGGGTTGCCAGTATTGCGTCATCTTCAGCGGCAAAAATGTCTTGTCCTTGAGCACGACCAGATTGCTGTTGCTGTCCGGAAGACTGCTGATGGCCAGCGAAGCTTTCACTGCTGATGTTGCTTTGCCCCAGTTGGATCCCGCTTTCAGCCAACTGCGTACGCAGCATCGGTAATGCGGCTTCCAGTGCGGCGCGCACGTGACTGTGCGGTGATACCATTTGCAGCTGCGCGAGGTTATCGTCCAGCTTGAGCGAAATATGTACCTGACCCAGGTCCTGCGGATGCAGACGCAGTTCTGCGCTTTGCTGGCCCTGGCGCGTGAACAATGTGACGTGCTGACTCAGCGATTGCTGCCATTCATGGCTACCTAACGGAGCGCTTAACACTGGCGCGGCCGTCGGTAACGGTTGTGCGTGTGTTGGTGGGCCACTTAGCGGGGCCGCAGTCATGCCAATGCTGGTCGGTGATGGGGTGCTGTCGATTTCAGCTCTGGCGTTCGCCGCCACCGTCAGCGGGGTTAATGTTGGATTGTTTGCCTGATTAGCACCACCGCCAGCAATCGTGACATCCGATTTGCCTTTTTTGGCATCACCCGGCAGTAATTCGTCTGCATTATCAGTCGCCGCGCCCTGTACAGCGCCACGTGATAATGCCGAAAGCGTGGCATCAACTGGGGTTGGTGTGCTGTCGACGGCAGGCGTAGCCGGCGGTTGTCCTGGTAGCATGGCGAACAACGCGCTGAGGTTGGCAAGATCGTCATCACTCAGCGTAGTATTTTTTTCGTCCTGCTGAGCGACTTTGCCCAGAGTCGTCAAAGCATTGGCTTTCAGTGAAGGCGTGAGGGCGGACAACAGTTGCTGAGCGTCCGTCATGTCGGCAAAAGAAGCGTCGGTTTGCAGCTCCTGTTGCGCCAGCAGATCGGTTAATTTGACCGACTGTGCGGCATCGCCATTTTTTTGCAGTAACCCTTTTTGCAGTAACCCTTTTTGTAGCTTACTGCTGGCCGCCTGTAAGTCGGCAAGCGACAGAGGAGCATCTTTACCCTGTGCGTCGCCCGCACCTAATGCACCAGCCAGCAGCGCTAAAAAATCCTCGGGTGAATCTACCGCTTTGCCTGACTGAAGACCTGCGGCTACGTCGGTGTCGGTGGTAATCAGTTGGGGTAAAGTAATCATTCGGGTTTCCTCATAGCTGCGCGCTGAGCAAATTCATCCATTTTTTTCTGATCCAGACGGTTTTCGGCCAGTAACGCCGCCGAGGTTTGTCTGTCCTGCAACGTCTGCCACGCCTGTAATCGTTGTTTTTTGTCGCGCCAACTGTTCAACGCCATGTCCACTTTTTGCGTCCACTGATTGAGCTGTTGGCGGTGTTGCTCAATCGCTTTTTCCAGCGTCTGAATAAATTGCTGGTAGTTAATCCAGCGATTGCTGGTAATACCCTGGCCCATATCGGCATTCAGATTGTTGCGATACTCATGCTGATAATCGATCAGCATTTTTAACTGTTCTTCCGCCTGCTGACAGCCACGACGCATCTCTCCTAATAAGACAGCGGCGTCATCTACCTCTTTTTCAGCCAGGTCTTTCAGTGTTGCTAACGCACCATGTTGTGCCATGACCTATGCTCTCCTGCTTAATCACACACCAGGGAAAATCAGTTCCAAAGCTTGTAGAGAATCTTCCCAGTCAGCCCGTTCAAAAATGCCTTGCTGTAAGAATGCTTCCAACTGTGGCCATAAGGCGATGGCTTTATCCAGCATCGGATCGCTGCCTTTGGCATACGCCCCCACGCTGACCAGATCGCGGTTACGCTGGAAGCTGGACAGCAACTGTTTAAAGTTGCGCACCCGTGCGTAGTGTTTTTCACTAATGAGCGCGGTCATGGCGCGGCTGATCGAGGCTTCAATATCGATGGCCGGATAGTGACCCGCCTCGGCCAGATGACGTGACAGCACAATGTGGCCGTCAAGAATCGCGCGCGCGGAATCGGCAATCGGGTCCTGCTGGTCGTCGCCCTCGGTCAGTACCGTATAAAACGCGGTGACTGAACCGCCGCCGTGGATACCGTTTCCGGCCCGTTCAACCAGCGCTGGTAATTTGGCGAATACTGACGGCGGATAACCTTTGGTTGCCGGTGGCTCGCCGATCGCCAGGGCTATCTCACGTTGCGCCATCGCATAGCGGGTGAGGGAATCCATAATCAGCAATACGTGCTGCCCGCGATCGCGGAAATCTTCGGCGATACGCGTGGCATAGGCCGCGCCTTGCATGCGCAACAGCGGCGAGACGTCCGCCGGAGCGGCAATCACTACCGAGCGTGCGCGACCGTCAGCGCCGAGAATGTTTTCAATAAAATCTTTAACTTCGCGGCCACGTTCGCCAATTAGGCCCACGACGATAACATCGGCCTGGGTATAGCGCGCCATCATGCCGAGCAGGACGCTTTTACCGACGCCGGAACCTGCGAAAAGCCCCATACGCTGGCCGCGACCAACGGTTAACAACGCGTTGATGGGGCGTACGCCGGTATCCAGGACGTGTTCTATTGCGGTACGTTGCAGCGGGTTAAACGGTGGCGTAATCAGCGCGCCGGTTTCGGTGGTATCCGGGGCGGGCAGTCCGTCGAGCGGTTTGCCGCTACCGTCCAGCACCCGACCCAGCAGAGCAGGGCCAAGCGGTAATTGCTTCCCGCTTTGCAGACCTTCTCCGGCGATGTTCTTCGCGTACACGCGCGCGCCGGGCAGAACGCCTTCGACCTCTTCGAGCGGCATCAAAAACAGACGCTGGCCGTTAAAGCCCACGACTTCACTTTCGACTTCCTGGGTTTCGTTGCCGTCCTGGCGCTCAATGACGCAGGTGGCGCCCAGCGGCAACTGTAATCCCGTGGCTTCCAGTACCAGCCCGGTGGCGCGGGTCAGGCGACCGTAACGGCGCACCGCAGGCAGTAGCGACATTTTCTCTTCGAAGTTGTCCAGCGTATTGAGCCAGCGGGTCAGGCGAGTGGTCATTACACGACTCCCGGCGCTGCCAGACGGCAGAGTTCTTGCCAGCGAGTGGCGACGCTGGCATCCAGATCGCCTTCGTCGGCTGAGACTTTACAACCGCCGTGATGCAGCGTGGGGTCGCCGCGCAGCCGCCAGCCGTGCAGGCTGAGAGTCGCACCGAGCATCTCCTCCACACGCTGGAGATCGTCCGGATGGACGCGTAGCTGTGGCTTACCGCTAAACAGCGGTTCCTGTTGCAATAACTGTTGGATCTGCTTAATCAGCGCAGCGTTATCTACTATAGGCGTCTGACCAATCACCTGACGCGCCGCCTCCAGCGCCATTTGCATCAGGCGTGAGGCAATGACGCTGTCCAGTGCGTCCAGCGTATTCTGAAACTCGCTCACCAGCTGCTGCATGCGGGCATGGATCGGCGCATGCTGCGCGCGCGCCTGGTTCTGGCCTTGCTCCAGTCCCTGGCTCAGACCTTCCTGATAACCTTGCTCGTGACCTTTTTGTCGACCTTCTGCCAGCCCCGCGTTATACCCTTGCTCATGGGCCTGCATTTGCAGCTGCGCAAGCTGTTGTTCAAGCTGTTGCTCTGCGGAAAGCTGTGGCTCTTCAGCCTCTTCTGACAGCGGCGTTTCGCTGTGGTCGGCCAGCACGAACTCTGCCATCGGTGGGGCGAGGTCGTCCGGAGTCCAGACTTTCCACGGCAGTTCGTTAGACATAGGTATCCTCGCCGCTGCCGATCACCATCTCGCCGGTTTCCGCCAGACGACGTACAATAAGCAGAATTGCTTTCTGTTCGTTTTCCACTTGCGACAAACGCACCGGACCGCGGTTGGCAAGGTCGTCGCGCAGAATATCGGCAGCACGTTGCGACATGTTGCGCAGGAACTTCTCGCGTAGCGGCTGTTCGGCACCTTTCAGGGCAATCAGCAGCGATTCGGAATCCACTTCCTGCAGCAGGCGCTGGATACTGCGATCGTCGACGTCCACCAGGTTTTCGAACAGGAACATTTCGTCGATAATTTTCTGCGCCAGTTCGCCGTCGAATTCGCGTACGGCGGTAATAACTGCTTCTTCCTGCTGGGTTTTCATCAGGTTGATAATTTCTGCCGCCGTTCTCACGCCGCCCATTTTGCTGCGCTTGAGGTTCTGGCCATCGAGCAGGCCGTTCAGTACCTCGGTCAGTTCTGCCAGCGCGGCAGGCTGCACGCCGCCGAAGGTGGCGATACGCAGCATCACGTCGTGACGTAAACGCTCGTCGAACAGCGCCAGAATATCGGCAGCCTGGCCCCGTTTGAGGTGCACCAGAATGGTGGCGATAATCTGCGGATGCTCGTCGCGGATAAGGTCGGCGGCGCTTTGCGGCTCCATAAAGTTGAGTGTTTCAATGCCGCTGGTGGTATCGCGGGTTTCCAGAATATCTTCCAGCAGGCTGGAGGCGCGTTCCTCGCCCAGCGCTTTCACCAGTACGGAACGCAGATATTCGTTGGCGTTGATATTCAGCGCGGCAAACTGTTCTGCTTCTTGCTCAAACTCGGCCAGCACATCGGTCAACTGTTTGTTGGAGATCTGGCGTACGTTTGCCATCGCTGTACTGAGTAACTGGACTTCGCGTGTGGAAAGGTGCTTAAACACCTCCGCCGCGCGATCCTCGCCAATGGTCATTAACAGGATGACGCTTTTATCGGTACCGCTAAGATTACTCATGTTCGTTACTCATCCACTGGCGAATGACCAGCGCCACGACGCGCGGATCGTTATCTGACATTTCACGAATACGCTGGCTCATCACTTCTGCACCCAGACGCTGATTCGTACGACGCTGCTGGGTCTGCTCGTCTTTGCTGAGGCGAACTTCTACCGCTTCTTCGGTTTCCTGACGGATACGCGTTTGTTCTTGTACCGCTTTTGCTTCTTCGCTGCGGCGAACCAGTTGCGGGCGAACAGCCTTACGCCACAGGATCCAGGCAACAAGCAGAACCAGTAACCAACGGCCAGCGGTCATCAACTGTTCAATAAAGGCCTGCTGTTTCCAGAACGGCAGCTCGCCAATGGAATCGTCGGTCGCCGTGAAGGGCGAGTTCACCACGTTCAGGGTATCGCCACGTTTGTCGGAGAAACCCATCGCTTCGCGGGTCAGGTCCTCAATCTGTTTCATCTGATCGGCGGTTAACGGCAGCGGTTTGCCGTCCGGCAACGTTTTATAGTTGACCACCACAGCCACCGAGAGACGCTGCACATCGCCGACGTTCATTTTGGTGTGGCGAATGGTACGGTCGACTTCATAGTTGCTGGTTTCATTGCGCTGCGTACTGCGCGGACCGGCATTATTGTTGTTATTTGCCGTCTGCGTGGTTTGCGCATTTTGCTGATTAGCCGGTGGGTTAGCGATTGGCGCGGTATTAGCCGGTGCTGGCTGATTGGACAACGCGCCCGGTACGCCGCCCGGCGCTCCGCTCCCGATCTGCTCGCTGACGTTTAACTGGCGTGAACGCAGCACGGCCTGGGAATCATCACCGTTTGGACGATACTGTTCTTCAGTTTGCTCTTTATTAGCAAAATCCAGTTGCGCGGTGACCTGCGCATGTACGTTACCGTTGCCGACAATCGGCGACAGGATCGATTCGATACGACGTTGAACACGGCCTTCGACATCGCTGGCGTATTTCAACTGCGCATCGTTAAGATCGCGGCTGCTGGTGTTCGACTGAGTTAACAGATGACCCGCCTGGTCGACCAGCGTAACGTTGCCCGGTGGTAACCCGGCGACAGCGCTGGAAACCAGATGCGTAACTGCACTGATCTGACCTTCATCCAGTGCGCGACCCGGCTCAAGATTCACGGTCACAGAGGCCGAAGGCGCTTTTTGCTCACGCACAAACAGCGACGGTTTCGGCATTGCCAGATGCACGCGGGCGCGTTTTACCGGTCCCAGCGTTTCAATGGTACGGGCTAATTCACCTTCCAGCGCACGCTGGTAGTTGACCTGCTCGCTAAACTGGCTGATACCAAACTTTTCCTGATCCAGCAGTTCAAAACCAACGGCGCCGCCTTTCGGCAGGCCTTGTTGTGCCAGACGTAAGCGCAGTTCGTGGACTTTATCGGCAGGAACTTCTATAGCACCGCTTCCCTCAGTAAAACGATAGGGAACGTTCATCTGCGTCAGTTGGGTGACAATCGCGCCACCATCCTGATCGGAAAGATTGCTGAACAGCGTGCGATAGTCAGGCGCTTTGGCCCACAGGACCATCGCCACGATGATAGCGACAGCAGCGGCTCCCGCCACAATCAAAGGAATTCTGGGATTCGCGCGCAGGCGGTTTAACCACTCGAGAGGTTTAAGCTGGGTTGCAGTCGATGCTGTCGCACTCATCTCGCACCTCGTGGCTTATCGTGGACGGCGTTTTTTGCAAAGTGGAACAAGACTCACTCCCGGGTCAGCAAACTCGAAAAATTGACGGTCTCATTATTTGCGGTTTCGAATTTTTCTATGCGTTAAAAACCGTGGTTTTTTATCGTTATTTAACGCCTTTATCTTATTGACTAACTGGTAATCTCAGCTACGTAAAAAATCATCCAGGGGATCAGAATGTCGGCAATACAGGGGATTGAAGGGGTCATCAGCCAGTTACAGGCCACGGCGATGTCAGCAAAAATGCAGGATATGCAGCCACAACCGACCGTGAGTTTTGCCGGACAACTGCATGCGGCGTTAGACAGGATTAGCGATGTGCAAACCGCGTCCCGTACCCAGGCTGAGAAATTTACCCTCGGTGAGCCGGGTATTGCGCTGAACGATGTGATGACCGATATGCAAAAAGCGTCGGTATCGATGCAGATGGGTATTCAGGTGCGTAACAAACTGGTGTCGGCGTATCAGGAAGTCATGTCGATGCAGGTGTAGGGACAACGTGCAGAGAATGTTTGCCGGATAAGCGTAGAGCCATCCGGCAACCAGTTACTTCTGAATCAAATAGCGGATCGTTGGGCCATCCTGCTGAATATCCAGCACCGTATAGCCGTGATTACGCGCATCCAGTGGAATATTGTTGATTGACTGCGGGCAATCGCTCACCACTTCCAGAATTTCACCTTTCTTCAATTGCGGCATCGCTTCCAGCGTGGCTACAGCCGGGTATGGACACGGTTCGCCGACCATATCGAGGCGATAATCAGGCACGATATTTTTCATACAGACTCCTTGGCAGGCGTCAGCCCTGCGCGACGGAAGAAACGTTTTTCCCAGCCGATAATCAGCATCAGCGCGGCAAACAACAGCACATAGGTCACCAGCAGACCGCCGAGCGGACCGAAGGTGTTGAGCAGATTCACTTTGTCCCAGTTGGTGGCAAGCGCGGGAGCAAAATCATCCCAGTAGTAGGCCAGAATGGTCGAGCCAATAACGTTACCCAGACCAACCCACCAGTAATGCACCTGGCCTTCAACGGCGCGGTACATCCAGCCGGTTTCACATCCGCCCGCTAAAACGATGCCAAAGCCAAACAGCAAGCCGCCGATCACCGCATTTGGACCCGCCCACATGATTTTAGGCTCGACGCCCAGTTGCACATAGCTAAAGATACCGATGGCGCTGACCGCCATCCCGAAGATGATCGCTTTTGCCATGTGGGTGCGACCGGAAATCCACAGGTCGCGGAAGGCGGAGGTGAAGCAAATTTGCGCCCGTTCAATCAGCAGACCAAACCCGACGCCAAACAGCATCGCCAGACCGAGTTTGGGTTTATCCATCGCGGTGAGCAGCGCCCAGCCGATCATGCCGATAAACACCAGCATACCCAGGCGGAAACGTCGACGGGCCTGATCCGGCTTTTGCGTTAACGGCGAAGCGGCAGAGACTTTCTGCATTTTGACCGGAATACGAAACATCGGCAGCAGGGTAAAGCGTGCGCCAAACCATGAGCCAATGGCCGTGGCCAGCGCAAAAAACCAGGCGTGTAATGAGAACTGCGGAATGCCGGTGAAGAATGCGGCCAGGTTACAGCCCATTGCCAGCCGGGCACCGAATCCGGCGATCGCCCCGCCGACTATCGCCTGCATAATGCGCACCCGACTGCGCGGCATGCGCAATTTGACGTTGTTGGCCCACAGTGCGGCAGCAAAACAGCCGCCGAACATACCGAGGATCATCATGCCGTCGATGCGGGTCAGGGGCGAACCTTCGAGATGGATCAGCTTGTAGTATCCCCACTCTTCGGCGTGTACGCCAAACAGTTGTAGGATTTGCCCACCCCAACGAGTGAATTCACCGGTAACGGCCCAGAAGGTTCCCGTAATGCCGAAATAATAAGTGGAGAGAATACCCGCTGCGATGACCGCAGGGGCGGGGGCCCAAAATTTAATTAACCAGGCCTGTTTGAAGTGTTGCCATGACATGCGTTGTGCCTCTGAACTCAGAAGGTATGTAACAAGAAGTGTGGATACTACACCGTTCAGAATTTTTGACTATGAGTAATAAGAGGTAACACCGCCTGGATCAATCTTTCTCAACGCTGCCGAAAGGCTGGCGACATCAGGCCTTTAATGCCACAATCCCATTTTCTTCGCATGCAGGATGAATGATGAAAAAATTAGCAATCGTTGGTGTATTTCTGGCGCTTACCGGATGCGCCGAAGTAGAAAATTATAACGACGTGGTGAAAACGCCAGCGCCAGCCGGGCTGGAAGGATACTGGCAGTCAAAAGGTCCGCAACGCAGTCTGGTAAGCCCGGAAGCCATTGCCAGCCTGGTAATAACGAAAGAGGGCGATACGCTGGATTGTCGCCAGTGGCAGCGGGTGATCGCGCTGCCGGGGAAACTGACGATGCTCTCTGGCGATCTCACCAACGTGACGGTGAAACGCGAGCTGTACGAGATTGAACGCGAAGGCAATACGCTGGAATATGACGGTATGACGCTACAACGGGTGGATCGCCCGACGCAGGAATGTGCCGACGCGTTAAAGAAAACGCCTCTGGCCACACCGCTGCCATAAACCGTACGCCCCGGTAGCCACCGGCCACCGGGGTTGAACATTACAACACGTCTTCAATCACCCACACGCTGACGCTCCCGCCGTTACAATAAAACGTCGCTTCACCGTTTTCATCGGTGACCACACTTTCTGCACGATTTCCCAGATAGTCACGCCAGGTTTTATTGCCATAATTCGCGCCGAGATTGATGGTCTTTTCCCCGTCATCACCGTTTGACAGCACCACCACGCAGCCGGGATCTTCGTCCGTTCCGCTGCGGCTAAAAGCGATACAGTTAGGGTGATCGAAAAAGAGCGTCTGTACCCCGTGCGCGAAGCGCTGACGCGCGAGGATCAGTTCATCAAGCTGTTCAATGATCGGCATGTCGATAGGATAAGTTTCGCCATCGCCGCCGGTGTCTTCGTAATGCGCTCCGTAGAGGTCAGGGTAAAACACCGACGGCACGCCATTTTCGCGCAACAGGATCAGTGCATAGGCCAGCGGCTTAAACCACGGTTCGACAGGGGCTTCGAGTGCCTGCAATGGCTGGGTGTCGTGATTGGCCACCAGCGTGACGGTATGAAACGGATCGGCCTCCACCAGAGTGTCGGTGAAAATCTGGCTCATGTCGTAATCGCAGCCCTGACGGGAGGCTTCGTGGAATTTCATCTGCAAAGGGGCGTCGAACAGCATGGTTTTCCCCTCCACCTGATTTATGTAGGTTTGCAGTTTGTCGACTTCGTGGGACCAGTATTCCGCGACGATAAACAGCGGCCTGGGTGCCACTTCCTGTACGTGCTCGATCCATTCTTTGTAAAACCATGCCGGGATGTGTTTGACGGCATCCAGGCGAAAACCGTCACACTGGGTTTGCTCCATTACCCAACGCGCCCAGTATTTGAGCTCCTCAGTCACCGCGTGATTGCGAAAATCGATATTTTCGCCCATCAGATAATCAAAATTACCCAACTCATCATCAACCTGATCGTTCCAGCCTTCGCCGGTGTAGTCGTTAACGATTTTGAAAATGCCGTCTTCGGTGGGATTCTCGATATGGTCAATGCCGCTGAAGCATTTAAAGTCCCAAATGAATTGCGAGTACTGGCCAGCGCGGGCAGGGAAGGTATAGCGTGTCCAGCCCTCGCACTCGACAATCTCATCATCTATTTGCGTACGATCCTCGGCGTTAACGCGCTGGACGCGGATCTTTTCTTTCTCATCAGCGCCCATTTTGTGGTTAACCACCACGTCGAGCAGTACGGCAATATCATTGTGTTTCAGCGCGTCAATCGCCGCCAGCAGCTGGTTTTTATCGCCGTATTTGGTGGCGACGGTTCCCTTTTGGTCGAATTCGCCCAAATCAAACAGATCGTAGGAATCATAGCCGACGGAATAGCCGCCGGACGCGCCTTTATAGGCGGGAGGCAGCCATACCATATTGATACCGATGTCATTCAGTCCGCCTGCACGTTCGGCAAGTTCGGGCCAGAGTTGACCGCCATCAGGGTAATACCAGTGGAAGTACTGCAATAACGTGGGATTTTTCATCTTCCGTGCTCCAGAAGTCGTTTGGCCGACCTCTGGAGTATGGAAGATTATTCAGACGAGACGGGAAATTATTATGGGGCAGTGGGGGCGTCGGGGACTAACAGCATGCCGGAAAGACGGCCATAGGCGTTGTTCAACGTCTTTTGACGCGTCGACTGACCGATGAGGTTGCTGAGTTCATCCAGACGCTGCTGCAACAATATTTTCAGTAACTGTTCGTTATCCAGCGTCTGTTTAATGTACCCGGCCACTAAGTCCTGAATACTTCGCGTAATGCCCGGTGGAGTTTGCTCTTCCATGACCACTTCAATACTTTGCAGATAGGTAACTTCCTGTTCCAGTAAAAGGTCCCATTCACCACGCTGCGCCAGTTCCAGCAGCGAGTGACTGAGTAGCGCGATGCGCTGCCAACGGTTGATAAACTCCACGGCTGAGGTCATTAACGAGACTCCTGGGAAGATGCTTTCGGTGAGATCTGTTTCCAGGCTTCTGCAATGTTGCTGAGCAACCCTTCGACTTCTTCAATAGCCTGACAATCATTACGCAAGTTAGCTTGCAGTAAACGGCGAATCATATAGTCATACAGCGAGGACAGGTTAGCGGCGATTTCGCCGCCATTCTCTTGATCCAGCCCAGCCTTCAGACCATTGTCGATAATGTTAATGGCTTTACTGATGGCCTCGCCTTTGGCGACGATATCACCTTGCTGCATGAACAGGCGAGCGCGCACGAGGGCACTGTTCGCGCCATCAAACAACATTTCAATCAGCTGATGCGGGCTGGCGCTCATCACGCCACTCTCTATGCTGACCTGTGCATAGGCTTTGGTACCGCTCGCGGTATACATGCTTACCTCGTGTTATCAGGAATTACTCATCGCCGTAAATTGCTGGCTCAGATAAGAACTGGTGTTATTGAGCTTGCTCATCATGGTATCCAGTTGGGTAAACTGGGCTTTGTATCGCGCTACCGTTTCATCAATACTGTTGCTGACTGACAGGTATTGTTTGGTCAGACTCTTTAGCGTGGCATTGATGTTGTCTTGCGCGTTGTCGATAATGCCGTCATCGGCCAGGTAACCTTTGACTTCGGTGGCAATTTTAGTGGTGATTCCGGTTTCTTTACCATCTCCGACCAGCAGCTCGCGAACTGATGCCGTATTGTCTTTCAGCGCCTTCGCTAATTTATCGTCCTCGATTTTCAGTTTGCCGGTTGTCCCGTCCTGAACGATACCAATCTCAGCCATCGTTTTAAAAGACGAATTGCTGCCGCTGTTCGCAAACGGCGCACGAATACCCGTCTGTATGGTACGCAGTACGCTGTCGCCAATAAGTGCGCCGTTTTTATCACTTGATACTTCACCTGGCTCTACTTCATTGTATTTTGTCAGGGTGCTAAAAGTATCCACCAGTGCGTTGTAAGCATCGACCCAACCTTTAATGGCCTCTGTCGCTTTGGTGTCATCTTTCGTGACGGTGACCGTGGCATCAGTTACCTTCTTCGTCAGGTTCAGGGTCAGGCCTTGTGGCGCATCCGTCACAATATTGCTCTGGCGCGTGATGTCGATCCCGTTGACTGTAAGTTCTGCGTTTTCGGCTTTCACCAGCTCCTTCATATTGCCAGTGCCGGTTGTACTGTCATAGGCCAGCAAATCGTTAAGCTTGTTGTCGCCCTCTACCGAAATTTTCATAGTGCTTTCAGTACCACTTGCGGCTGTCAGCACCAGTTGATACTTATCTTCGGACACTTTCACAATACTGGCGGAAATTCCGCTGTCGGCATCGTTAATTGCATCGCGCACTGCTTCCATGGATGTGTCGCCCTTGTCGAGCTTAATCTCCAACGGTTCTTTACGGCCCGGCTGTTCAATCTTTATCGTGCGGGAGGAGACCGAGGTATCGCCTAGCTGTTCTTTGGTCGTGGCGAAAGTCCTATCGGTTGCCAGAGACTGGGCCGCGGCAAGATTTTTGACCGTAATTTTATAGGTACCAGGCGCTGCGCCCGCGGTTGTGCTCACTTTAAGATCTTCAGTGGTACTGGAAGCGACCGTTGTTTTAAAAAGATCGGCTTTATTTAGCGCGGTGTTGGCCGTCTGGAATTTTTCTAACGCGCTTTTTAGTGTTCCATATGCGGTTAATTTTGCAGTGTTTGCACTTTGCTGGGTAGTAATTGGAGTTAAACGTCCTTTTTCAGAGGTGGTCAGGTTCGCCAGCAATGCGTCCAATGGTAAGTTCGAACCGACACCCAGTGATGAAATTGAAGCCATGCCTTCTTCCTTATGATTGCAAACAGTAGATAAGCTCGTTATCGGCAATCCGGAGGCAAAGTTTAATGATATTTTCGTGAAAATAATGCGCAGATTAATGACTAATAAAGCGGGTATTTCGTGGGTTAAGAAAAAAAACTGCCGAAGGTGAAAATTTTCTAAAGTTCGAAATTATGGTGCCGATACATGGGTTACGGTGAGAAACCGTGGGCAACAGCCCAATAACATCAAGTTGTAATTGATAAGGAAAAGATCATGGCACAAGTCATTAATACAAACAGCCTGTCGCTGTTGACCCAGAACAACCTGAACAAATCGCAGTCCTCACTGGGAACCGCTATTGAGCGTCTGTCCTCTGGTCTGCGTATCAACAGCGCGAAGGATGATGCTGCTGGTCAGGCGATCGCTAACCGCTTCACCTCTAACATCAAAGGTCTGACTCAGGCTTCCCGTAACGCCAACGACGGTATCTCCATTGCGCAAACTACTGAAGGCGCACTGAACGAAATCAACAACAACCTGCAACGTGTTCGTGAACTGGCCGTTCAGTCCGCCAACAGCACCAACTCCCAGTCTGACCTCGACTCCATCCAGGCAGAAATCACCCAGCGTCTGAACGAAATCGACCGTGTATCCGGTCAGACTCAGTTCAACGGCGTGAAAGTGTTGGCTCAGGACAACACCCTGACCATCCAGGTTGGTGCGAACGACGGTGAAACCATCGATATCGATCTGAAACAGATCAACTCTCAGACCCTGGGTCTGGATTCACTGAACGTACAGAAAGCCTATGATGTGAAAAGCGAATCGCCTACGGCGGCACCAAAACTGGATACCACGGCACTTGACGCTACGGCAATTAAAGGTGCCGTAACAGGTGCTACAACCGATGGTGCACTTAAAGATGGCAAAGTGTATTCCGATGGTACGGATTACTATGTCGAAGTTAGCTTTGCGGATGCTGCCGATACAGCAAAAGGCGGCTTTATCAAAGTTAATGTGGATGCTGCGACTGGTGCCGTTACCGCTGGAACGCCTGCGGCAGGAGGCGCGGCTAAACCTGCTGGTGTAACTGAAGTTACAGAAGTACAAGGAACAAATATCGCATCTACTGCTATTCAGGATCAATTGAAAGCTGGCGGGGTAAGCACTGCAGACGCAGCCAAAGCTGAAATGGTCAAAATGTCTTATACCGATAAAAACGGTAAGACGATTGATGGTGGTTATGCTGTTAAGGTTGGCAATGATTTTTATGCTGCTACCCAGAAGAAAGATGGTACTTTCAGCATCAATACCACTTCTTACACAGACAAAAATGGTGATCCAAAATCTGCACTGAATAAATTGGGCGGTGTTGACGGTAAAACTGAAGTTGTGACTGTTGATGGTAAAACTTACGCTGCCAGCAAGGCGAAAGATCATAACTTCAAAGCAGATCCAGATCTGGCTGAAGCCGCGGCTAAAACCACAGAAAGTCCTCTACAGAAAATCGACGCCGCTCTGGCGCAGGTTGACGCACTGCGTTCCGACCTGGGTGCGGTACAGAACCGTTTTAACTCTGCTATCACCAACCTGGGCAACACCGTAAACAACCTGTCTGAAGCTCGTAGCCGTATCGAAGATTCCGACTACGCGACCGAAGTGTCCAACATGTCTCGCGCGCAGATTCTGCAGCAGGCAGGGACTTCTGTATTGGCTCAGGCTAACCAGGTTCCGCAAAACGTACTGTCTTTACTGCGTTAATCAAGCGATTAACTGAATAGGAAGTCGTACACAATTAAGGCAGCGAAAGCTGCCTTTTTTAATTCTGGAGCCTGTGCAATGAAAGAGATTACCGTCACCGAACCCCACTTTGTCACCACCTTTTCCTGTAGTGGTTCCTCATGTCGGGACCACTGTTGTAAGGGCTGGAAAATTACGCTGGATAAGGCGACGGCCAATAAATACATATCCAGTAAAAACGAGACGATTCGTAAAATCGCCAAAGAAAATATCATCCTGCTTAAAAAAAATGTGAATCACTGGGGCGAAATAAAACTACCGTCAACGTTGGGAAATTGTCCTTATCTGGATGAGGAGCGTTTATGTCTGGTACAAAAAAAGCTGGGGGCAAAAGCGCTGAGCCGGACCTGCTCGGTTTTTCCACGCGCCCAGCTTACTTATAAGCATGAGGTCAGAAATTCTCTCAGTCTCGCCTGCCCGGAAGTCGCCTCACGGATCCTTAACGATCCCGATGCGATGGTTATCAATGATAAAACCGTGATACAGCCCCAGTTCAATACTGCACCGGTATTTCAGTCGGAGCAGAAATTGTTGAATCTGTTTTGTCTGAGCATTATAAACCACGCAGATGTTCGTCCTGAGGCTGCGTTGTATGCACTGATCAAATTTATGATGGTGGCGCAGAAGTTCACCCGAATCGATGATGACGCCCTCGCCGAACTTGAGCAGGTGTATGTCACGCTGGTTGAACAGCTGCAGTCCGGGGCGTTGGCGCAGGAGTTGCACGGAATAAATAGCGACGGTAGCGTTAAAGTCTCATTAGTTTTGCAAATGCAAAATTACTTCCGTTCCTTGCCGGACAGTCGGGGCAGTGTCATTTTGGAGCAATACATCCAGTGTCTGCTGCGTGCCCTCACAGCCGAAGAGGGGGGAGATATAACGCAAAGAGTCAGCGAAACTGAAGCTCAACTGGATAAACTGCTACAGGAGGATGAGCAGCATAGCGCTTATGCGCTGCGTAATTTTATCCTCTATAAAATCTGGGGAAATAACTACCCCAATCAGACGGATGTTGAACCTTTACGCGCGCTGTACATGATTGTGGCGGAATACACCTTCATTAAATTACTGGTAGCCGCCAGTGCTCGTGAGCGTGGTCGTCTGGAATGGGATGATGTAACGAATATTGTTTACAGCTTTCATTCGCGTAGCCAGCACAATCGTGATGTGGCCACCCATTTCCACCAGTATATCGAGACGGTAAGAGCAGGTGATGACCTGTCGATGATTCATCTCTTGACATAATTTTAACGGGGATGCGTTAAAACGCATCCCTCGCAAGCTAACTATTTGATTTATGCTTGATTATTTCTGATGCGAAATAACGCTATCAGCTACATAAGTGAAATAACCCTTCTTTTATAGCCTTATTCCTCCGATAGAACCCCCTGCAGAAACGGATAATCATGCCGATAACTCATTTAACGCAGGGCTGTTTATCGTGAATTCACTGTATACCGCTGAAGGTGTAATGGATAAACACTCGCTGTGGCAGCGTTATGTACCGTTGGTGCGTCACGAAGCATTGCGCCTTCAGGTGCGTTTGCCGGCGAGCGTAGAACTGGATGACCTGCTACAAGCGGGCGGCATCGGGTTATTGAATGCCGTTGACCGATATGACGCTTTGCAAGGAACGGCATTTACCACTTACGCAGTGCAGCGTATTCGTGGAGCAATGCTGGACGAACTACGTAGCCGGGATTGGGTGCCGCGTAGCGTTCGGCGCAATGCTCGCGAAGTGGCACAGGCGATGGGACAACTGGAGCAGGAATTAGGGCGCAACGCGACGGAAACCGAAGTGGCGGCGCGTCTGGCTATTCCTGTGCAAGAGTATCGTCAGATGTTGCTCGATACCAATAACAGCCAGCTCTTCTCTTATGACGAGTGGCGGGAAGAGCATGGCGATAGTATTGAGCTGGTGACAGAAGAACATCAGCAGGAAAACCCGTTACAACAGCTTCTTGAGGGTAACCTCCGCCAGCGCGTGATGGACGCGATCGAGGCGTTGCCGGAGCGTGAAAAGCTGGTGTTAACGCTGTACTACCAGGAAGAGCTCAATCTGAAAGAGATTGGCGCGGTACTGGAAGTCGGGGAGTCACGGGTCAGCCAGTTGCACAGTCAGGCCATCAAACGTCTACGCACCAAGCTGGGTAAGCTATAGGGGTACATCATTACCCCTGAACAATGCCGCATTACGAATTGACTACCAGGAGTTCTCATGACGGTGCAGCAATCAAAAAGACGGCCTCTAAGCCGCTACCTCAAAGATTTCAAACACAGCCAGACGCATTGCGCCCATTGCTTTAAGTTGCTCGACCGGATCACGCTGGTTCGTCGCGGGCAAATTGTGAATAAAATCGCCATCGCCCGCCTGGACACTTTGTTGGATGAAGCCGAGTGGGAACAGGAGAAAAAAGAGTGGGTGGCACTGTGTCGTTTTTGCGGTGATTTGCATTGCAAAGAGCAGAGCGACTTTTTCGACATTATCGGTTTTAAACAATTTTTATTTGAGCAGACCGAAATGAGTCACGGCACGGTACGTGAATACGTTGTCCGCCTGCGTCGCCTTGGGAATCACCTGACCGAACAAAATATCTCTCACGATCTGCTGCAGGAAGGGTTCCTCGACGAAAAACTTGCCCCGTGGCTGCCGGAAACCAGCACCAACAATTACCGCATCGCCTTGCGTAAGTATGAGCAGTTCAAAGCCCATACGCATATGGGACATATGCAGAAATCCTCCTGGACAGCCAGTTCTGATATATATTAAAAACGAATAAGGTGTAACAGAGTCGTGTTTGTGGAACACAGTAAACGCTTTACACTGTAGTCATAAATAGCAGTCACTAATGACAATATTCGGGGTAACTATGAAATTAGCACTTCTGGGACGTCAGGCTCTGATGGGTGTAATGGCTGTTGCACTTGTCGCCGGAATGAGCGTAAAAACTTATGCAGACGAAGGTCTGTTAAATAAAGTTAAAGAGCGTGGCACGCTGCTGGTGGGCCTGGAAGGGACCTATCCCCCGTTTAGTTTTCAGGGCGATGACGGCAAGCTGACCGGTTTCGAAGTGGAATTCGCTGAGGAACTGGCCAAGCACCTTGGGGTGAAAGCTAACCTGAAGCCGACCAAGTGGGACGGTATGCTGGCCTCTCTTGATTCCAAGCGCATTGACGTGGTCATCAACCAGGTGACCATCTCTGACGAACGTAAGAAAAAATACGATTTCTCCACCCCGTATACGGTTTCTGGTATTCAGGCGCTGGTGAAAAAAGGTAATGAAGGTGTTATTAAGACTGCTGCCGATCTGAAAGGTAAAAAAGTCGGCGTTGGCCTGGGCACCAACTATGAAGAGTGGCTGCGCCAGAACGTGCAGGGCGTGGATATTCGTACCTATGATGATGACCCGACTAAATACCAGGATCTGCGTGTAGGCCGTATCGACGCCATTCTGGTTGACCGTCTGGCGGCGCTGGATCTGGTCAAGAAAACCAAGGATACGCTGGCTGTAACCGGTGAAGCATTCTCCCGCCAGGAGTCCGGTGTGGCGCTGCGCAAAGGCAATGAAGATCTGCTGAAAGCGGTTGATGCGGCCATTGCTGAAATGCAAAAAGACGGTACGCTGAAAGCCCTGTCTGAAAAATGGTTTGGGGCGGATGTGACGAAATAATCGTCATCCGCTGAAAAAAAGGCGCCTTAAACAGCGCCTTTTTTTATTTCATTGCGCCTGAGCGTGCATAATAAAAAGAACATCACAACAACGAATACCGGAGGCTGTATGCCGCTGCATAACTTAACGCGCTTTCCACGTCTGGAATTTATTGGCGCGCCAACGCCGCTCGAATATCTTCCACGCTTCTCCGACTACCTCGGGCGCGATATTTTCATCAAGCGCGATGATGTCACGCCGATGGCCATGGGCGGCAATAAGCTGCGTAAGCTGGAGTTCCTTGCCGCAGACGCACTGCGTGAAGGCGCTGATACGCTGATAACCGCGGGTGCGATTCAGTCTAACCACGTTCGCCAGACGGCAGCGGTAGCGGCTAAGCTTGGCCTGCACTGCGTGGCGCTGCTTGAAAATCCGATTGGCACCACTGCGGAAAACTATCTCACCAATGGCAACCGTCTGCTGCTGGACCTGTTTAATACGCAAATTGAAATGTGCGATGCGTTGACCGATCCGAATGCACAGCTGCAGGAGCTGGCGACGCGCATTGAAGCACAGGGGTTCCGCCCGTACGTGATCCCGGTTGGGGGTTCCAACGCACTTGGGGCGCTGGGCTATGTGGAAAGCGCGCTGGAAATTGCCCAGCAGTGTGAAGGGGCCGTTGCGCTTTCTTCCGTAGTAGTGGCGTCGGGCAGTGCGGGAACGCATGCCGGACTTGCCGTGGGCCTGGAACAACTGATGCCAGACGTCGAGCTTATCGGCGTGACCGTCTCGCGCAGTGTCGCCGATCAAATGCCTAAAGTTGTAACGTTGCAGCAAGATATTGCCCGTGAACTGGAACTGACGGCCTCAGCGGATATTCTGTTATGGGACGATTATTTTGCACCGGGCTACGGTACGCCAAACGAAGAAGGCATGGAGGCAGTAAAACTACTGGCGCGCCTGGAAGGCATTTTGTTGGATCCGGTGTATACCGGTAAGGCGATGGCGGGTTTGATTGACGGTATCAGCCAGAAACGCTTCAAAGACGAAGGGCCAATCCTCTTTATTCATACCGGTGGGGCACCTGCACTGTTTGCCTACCATCCTCATGTGTAACAAACAGGTCGAAAAACGCTAATGCATGAAAGTATCCAACTGGTAATTGATTCTCTGCCGTATCTGCTCAAAGGCGCGGTTTTTACGTTGCAACTGAGTATCGGCGGGATGTTTTTTGGCCTCGTGCTGGGGTTTATCCTGGCGCTGATGCGTCTGTCGCCGCTGCTGCCTGTGCGCTGGCTGGCGCGTTTTTATATCTCCATTTTTCGCGGAACACCGCTGATTGCCCAACTGTTCATGATCTATTACGGTCTGCCGCAGTTTGGTATTGAGCTAGATCCCATCCCGGCAGCGATGATTGGCTTGTCGCTGAATACGGCAGCCTACGCTGCGGAAACCCTGCGTGCGGCAATCTCTTCCATCGACAAAGGGCAGTGGGAGGCGGGGGCCAGTATTGGTATGACGCGCTGGCAGACCATGCGCCGGGCAATCCTGCCGCAGGCTGCACGCGTTGCGCTACCGCCTCTGAGTAACAGCTTTATCAGTCTGGTGAAAGATACCTCTTTGGCCGCCACTATCCAGGTTCCGGAACTGTTCCGTCAGGCGCAGCTGATTACCTCGCGTACGCTGGAAGTCTTTACGATGTATCTGGCGGCCTCGTTGATTTACTGGGTGATGGCGACGGTGCTTTCTGCGCTGCAAAACTATTTTGAAGAACAACTGAACCGCCAGGAGAGAGAGCCGAAATGAGTGCTATCGAAGTCAGAAACCTGGTCAAAAAATTTCATGGGCAAACGGTGCTGCATGGGATCGATCTTGACGTCAAACCTGGTGAAGTAGTAGCCATTATCGGGCCGAGCGGATCGGGCAAAACCACGCTGCTGCGTAGCATTAATTTGCTGGAGCAACCGGAGGCGGGCACCATTAAAGTGGGTGAGATTACCATTGATACCGCGCGTTCGTTGACCCAGCAGAAAGGGCTGATTCGCCAGTTACGTCAGCACGTCGGTTTTGTGTTCCAGAACTTTAATTTGTTCCCCCATCGGACGGTGCTGGAAAACATTATTGAAGGGCCGGTGATAGTCAAAGGTGAACCAAAAGCTGAAGCGACAGCTCGTGCGCGTGAGCTGCTGGCGAAAGTCGGACTGGCAGGTAAAGAAACTAGCTATCCGCGGCGTTTATCGGGTGGACAGCAGCAGCGCGTAGCGATTGCCCGAGCGCTGGCGATGCGACCTGAGGTTATTCTTTTTGATGAACCGACCTCCGCGCTTGATCCTGAACTGGTTGGCGAGGTACTTAATACCATCCGCCAACTGGCACAGGAAAAACGCACCATGGTAATTGTGACGCATGAAATGAGCTTTGCTCGCGATGTTGCCGATAGAGCGATATTTATGGATCAAGGACGGATTGTAGAGCAGGGACCCGCAAAATCCTTATTCACACATCCGCAGCAGCCGCGTACCCGTCAGTTTCTTGAAAAGTTTTTGATGCAATAAATAGTGCATATAGCGCTCGCCGGGATTGTTTCTGGCGAGTGCTCTTCGCATAACTATTTATAATTATTGCTTTATTATTAGAATTTGATTCTGTTACTTCCTTCCGCTGTTGAGTAATACTCAAGTAATTGTTCATTTGTCCGATAATTTGCATATATAAAATACATTTATGTGTTAGCTTGTTTCATATGTTTGGATGATTATCAATCTCAGGGGCATTACCACTTAGTATGCAGGATCATGATTTCTTCACCTGGCGACGGAGCATGCTGTTACGCTTTCAGGAAATGGCGGCGGCAGAGGATGTCTATAATGAATTACAGCAACAGACGCAGCACTTAGAGTTTGATTTTTACGCGCTCTGTGTTCGTCATCCGGTACCTTTTACCCGACCTAAAACGTCACTTCATACGACCTATCCCAAAGCATGGGTGGCGCATTATCAGTCCGAAAATTATTTCGCCATTGATCCGGTGCTGAAACCTGAAAACTACAGTCAGGGGCATTTACCCTGGAACGATACTCTGTTTCGCGATGCGCAACCTTTGTGGGACGCCGCACGCAATCACGGTTTACGCAAAGGGATGACGCAATGCCTAATGTTGCCTAATCGGGCGTTGGGTTTTTTATCGGTATCGCGGGCGAGTATCCGTAATAGTCGCTTTGCAAACGATGAAGTGGAGCTCAGGATGCAGCTTCTGGTACGGGAAAGTCTGTCTGTACTGACGCGGCTGGAAGATGACATGGTTATGGCGCCAGAGATGCGTTTTAGCAAGCGGGAAAAGGAAATATTGAAATGGACGGCAGAGGGGAAGACCTCTTCAGAGATAGCCATCATTCTGTCGATTTCCGAAAATACCGTGAACTTCCATCAGAAGAATATGCAAAAGAAATTCAATGCGCCAAACAAAACGCAGATCGCCTGTTATGCCGCGGCAACCGGGCTTATCTGAGTAAATTATCGTTCTGAGTGTCAGACGCAAAACCGGCTGAGAGCATTGCTATCAGCCGGTTTCTTATTACTGGCGGTAAGCTTGTTTAATTTGCTTAACCGTGTTGGAAAATACCGCAGCCTGTGATTGATCTTCAATCAGCGCGAGCTGTTTTTCCATTTTAAGAATCACGCGGCCTGCATCAGCTTGGCCCATTGCCTGCAGCATCAGCGTTAACATGGCTTTCAGGCAGGTGACTTCATTGGCCAGTTCCTGGTTATTCTCAGCAGTGGAAAAGTCAGGCGTACTCATTTATTTTCCTCGTTATGTTTCAATGAAAAAGTGCGATGTCAAATCTTAAGGCGGCGGAGTATACCATAAGCGAGGCTAAAAATATCTGTGGTTGTTTTTTGCGCGGACTAATGTTGTGGACATTAAAATAAACAACATGTTGCAGTGCATATATTTTCTCCACATGTTGTTTATTTCGAGTATTTTCCTCGTTAATTATTGTTACAACTTTGACTGCCTATTTTGCATTCAGCGAGGGAATATGAATTTTTTGTCACTATTCTGAAACAGCTATGCAGATATAACCGTGGCAGAAGGCTGTCAGGACTGAAAGTTTCCACTCGTCGTACAATCTAATTTCCAAAAACGAGAGCAAAATCGAAAGTCGGGCGTTTTTTACATTTCAAAGTTGAGATAAAACCCGTTAACATAGGACCGATTAACTATCGGTAGCGTTATCCCTATTCTGGAGATATTCCTTTGATCAACGTTTTTCTTGTTGATGACCACGAACTGGTGCGCGCAGGGATACGACGCATTCTGGAAGATATAAAAGGCATAAAAGTTGTCGGCGAAGCGTGCTGCGGTGAAGATGCGGTAAAATGGTGCCGCTCAAATTCCGTTGACGTTGTGCTGATGGATATGAATATGCCCGGTATTGGCGGTCTGGAAGCAACCCGCAAAATTGCGCGTTCCACGGCAGACATTAAAGTGATCATGCTGACGGTACACACTGAAAACCCATTACCTGCAAAAGTTATGCAGGCAGGGGCCGCAGGGTATCTCAGCAAAGGCGCCGCCCCCCAGGAAGTAGTGAGTGCGATTCGTTCGGTTTTTTCCGGGCAGCGTTATATTGCCTCCGATATCGCTCAGCAAATGGCGCTCAGCCAGATTGAGCCTGAGAAAACGGAAACACCGTTTGCCAGTTTGTCTGAACGCGAGTTGCAGATTATGCTGATGATCACCAAAGGTCAGAAGGTCAATGAGATCTCAGAGCAACTGAATCTTAGCCCTAAAACGGTGAACAGCTATCGCTATCGAATGTTCAGTAAATTAAACATTCATGGCGATGTAGAGCTGACTCACCTGGCAATTCGCCATGGCCTGTGTAATGCGGAGACATTAACAAGCCAGTGACCAATCAGTTTGATGCCAAAGCGTTTCTGAAAACCGTGACCAGTCAGCCCGGCGTCTATCGTATGTATGATACCGCCGGGACGGTTATCTATGTCGGAAAAGCGAAAGACCTGAAAAAAAGGCTTTCCAGCTACTTCCGTAGCAATCTTGCGTCGCGCAAGACTGAAGCGCTGGTCGCGCAAATCCAGCAGATTGATGTCACGGTAACGCACACCGAAACCGAAGCGTTATTGCTTGAGCACAACTACATCAAGCTGTATCAGCCGCGCTATAACGTATTGCTGCGCGATGATAAATCCTACCCTTTTATATTCCTTAGTGGCGATACCCACCCGCGTCTGGCGATGCATCGTGGGGCAAAGCATGCCAAAGGCGAGTACTTTGGACCGTTCCCGAACGGTTATGCGGTGCGTGAAACGCTGGCGCTGTTGCAGAAAATATTCCCCATCCGCCAGTGCGAAAACAGCGTTTATCGCAACCGTTCTCGACCTTGTCTGCAATATCAGATTGGCCGCTGTCTCGGTCCGTGTGTTGCGGGTCTGGTGAGTGAGGAAGAGTATGCTCAGCAGGTCGAGTATGTTCGTCTGTTCCTGTCCGGAAAAGACGATCAGGTATTAACGCAGCTGATCGCCCGTATGGAAAAAGCCAGCCAAAATCTCGAATTTGAAGAGGCTGCGCGCATTCGTGACCAAATCCAGGCCGTACGCCGCGTGACAGAAAAACAGTTTGTCTCTAATACCGGAGACGATCTGGACGTCATTGGCGTGGCGTTTGACGCCGGTATGGCCTGTGTGCATGTTCTGTTTATTCGCCAGGGTAAAGTACTGGGCAGCCGCAGCTATTTCCCGAAAGTACCCGGTGGCACAGAACTCGGTGAGGTCGTCGAAACCTTTGTCGGGCAGTTTTATCTGCAGGGGAGCCAGATGCGTACCTTACCCGGGGAGATCCTGCTCGATTTTAATCTTAGCGATAAAACCCTGCTGGCAGACTCTCTGTCTGAACTGGCCGGCAGGAAGATTAACGTGCAGACGAAACCGCGAGGGGATCGCGCGCGTTATCTGAAGCTGGCGCGAACCAACGCGGCAGTGGCGCTCACCACGAAACTTTCTCAGCAGTCGACGATTACACAACGTTTGACGGCGCTGGCCTCCGTATTGAAGTTACCTGCGGTGAAGCGTATGGAGTGCTTCGACATCAGCCATACGATGGGCGAGCAGACGGTAGCCTCCTGCGTGGTCTTTGATGCCAATGGCCCGCTGCGTGCAGAATATCGGCGTTACAACATTACCGGTATTACGCCGGGTGATGATTATGCGGCGATGAATCAGGTCTTACGTCGGCGTTACGGGAAGGCGATTGAAGAAAGTAAGATTCCGGACGTCATATTGATCGACGGCGGGAAAGGTCAGTTAGGGCAGGCGAAAGCCGTTTTTGCTGAGCTGGACGTTCCCTGGGACAAGCAGCACCCACTCTTGCTGGGGGTGGCAAAAGGGGCCGATCGTAAAGCCGGTCTGGAAACGCTGTTCTTTGAGCCGGAAGGTGAGGGCTTTAGCCTGCCGCCGGATTCGCCTGCATTGCACGTTATCCAGCATATCCGCGATGAATCTCACGATCATGCGATTAGCGGACATCGTAAAAAACGAGCGAAGGTGAAAAGTACCAGCACGCTTGAGACCATCGAAGGTGTCGGGCCAAAGCGTCGCCAGATGTTGTTGAAATATATGGGAGGTTTGCAAGGTCTTCGTAACGCAAGTATCGAAGAAATTGCAAAAGTGCCGGGTATTTCGCAAGCTCTGGCAGAAAAGATCTTCTACTCGTTGAAACATTAGGCCCTCTGTAGCAACATAGGGGTAATTTCACTGACAACAGATAGTTATCCGTCATATGCAATTTAATATCCCTACGTTGCTCACGCTGTTTCGCGTCATCCTGATCCCATTCTTTGTATTGGCTTTTTACCTGCCATTCACCTGGGCTCCCTTTGTTTGTGCGCTGATCTTCTGTATCGCAGCGGTCACTGACTGGTTTGACGGTTTTCTGGCACGCCGCTGGAACCAAAGCACGCGTTTTGGCGCCTTCCTCGATCCGGTCGCTGATAAGGTGCTGGTGGCTATCGCGATGGTCCTGGTGACCGAGCATTACCACAGCTGGTGGGTGACGCTTCCTGCCGCAACAATGATTGCGCGTGAAATTATCATCTCTGCACTACGTGAATGGATGGCCGAACTGGGTAAACGCAGCAGCGTAGCCGTATCCTGGATCGGTAAAGTGAAAACCACATCGCAAATGGCTGCACTGGCCTGGCTGCTGTGGCGTCCAAATATCTGGGTAGAGTATGCTGGGATCGCACTTTTCTTCGTCGCTGCGATACTGACTTTGTGGTCAATGTTCCAGTATTTGAGCGCTGCACGTGGAGATTTGCTTGATCAGTGATCGTTTCGACGCAAATTTCAGCAAACGATCGTAAGTGGTGAAAAATATCGTTGACTCATTGCGTCAGGTAAGTAGAATGCAACGCATCGAACGGCAGCACTGATTGCCAGACGATAACAAAATCAAGTGATTAACAAAGTTACTTGGTGATGCGGGAATAGCTCAGTTGGTAGAGCACGACCTTGCCAAGGTCGGGGTCGCGAGTTCGAGTCTCGTTTCCCGCTCCAAATTTTAGACATCGGCAATAGCGGATGTCGGCTGTAAAGCCAGAAGATTTCGGCGCGTTAGCAAAGCGGTTATGTAGCGGATTGCAAATCCGTCTAGTCCGGTTCGACTCCGGAACGCGCCTCCAATTTCTTCCCGAGCCCGGATGGTGGAATCGGTAGACACAAGGGATTTAAAATCCCTCGGCGTTCGCGCTGTGTGGGTTCAAGTCCCACTCCGGGTACCATGGGAAAGAACAGAATAATCAAAGCAATAAGCAGTGTCGTGAAACCACCTCCGGGTGGTTTTTTGTGTCTGTTTTTTAAAAGCCATAGATACCTTGCGTCAGGTAGCCTGCCAGAAACGTAAACTGCCCTCTATATACTCACTATTGCTAATCAATCTATCGCCGAATCGGCGCGTTAAACATAAAGCCCCCTCGGGCAGGGTTGTTGATAAACCCATCGCGGGCGGGATTATAGTTGTGGTCCTGGAAACCATTCATAAGGATGGGATCGCCAAAGCCATCCGGTATCGCCAGCTGTCTGTGGATTCGGTTTCGTGCCCTGAGCGTGAAAGCGAAATCATCCGTCCCGCCAATGATGATCACGCCATTACCAGCTCGAAGTGCTGCGCTTAACTCTTGCTCTCTGACAGCCTGGTTTTGTAACGCACTGGCTGTGGCAGACGATGACGCCAGCAGCAGTAATATGAGAACGGCGCATGAAAATACCGATGGCAGTTTCATGATTAATACCTATTAAAAGTATGGCTATTAAAGTATAGCTTTATGTTGTCATCTCAACTGAAAACAAAACCAATAATTTAAACCTTCTGTCCATACTGAGTCTGAGGGGCCGGAAGAGCCGTGCCATGCAGTTAAGAACTATAATAAAACCAGTCGACAGGTGATGACTTCTGTTTGCAGACAGGGCTGGTTCAGGGGGCTGTTATGAACATTTCATCTTTTCCGATAGTTATGTTCGCCGCATTGCTCACCTTGAGTTGTTCAGCATGTTCGGTGGAAAAAGGGGATATCTTTTCTCAGAATATCAGGGATATGGATCCCATAGCATTTTCTCAACAGTCATTTAATAACCTGACGTCTTATCAGGTCATGATGCGCTCCTCGTCGCCATCCGATGAAAGCAAAATAATCCGCTACAGCTTTCAAAAGCCCGGCTATGTGCGGATGGATTTTACCCAACCGCATTCAGGAGCGGTGCTTATCTTTAATCCTGTCAGCGATAAAGTGACGTTATGGCCATTTGGTGTGGGTACGTTGCCCATTTTGCACCTGTCGCCTACTAATTCATTGATCCAGGATGAGCGTGGTCATCGGGTGGATCGCTCTGATATCGGCGTGTTGTTGGGCAATATTCGTCATCTGCAACGTGAAGGGACAACGACCACTATTGGTAAGGAAAACCTTGCAGGACGGGCGACGACGCACGTATCTGTGGTTGGGCCTGGAACAATGGCGGTTGATGGTGTTCACCGCTATGACGTCTGGCTGGATAATTATCACGGACTCCCTGCCAAAGTGATCAGCTATGCGCCAGATGGGCAGCGATTAGAAACCGTGTTTCTGGATACTATGGTCATTAACATCCGTTTTCCTGCCAATTTCTTCTCGCCTTGAGGAGCCCGCTCTATGGCTGACTATCAGTTTTCCACCGTCTGGCGGGTTGAGGCTTCAATTCAGGAAGTATGGGATGTTTTATCTCATCCCGATCAGTGGCCTGAATGGTGGGAAAGTCTGGAACGCATCGTTGAGATTAAAAAAGGTGATATACAGGGCATTGGGGCGTTGCATCGTTATACCTGGAAAGGAGCGCTTCCTTATCGCTTAACCTTTGACATCAACGTGTTGAATATTTTGCCTTGCTCACTGCTTGAAGGGCAAGCCAGTGGAGCGGTTGAAGGGCGAGGCGTGTGGTCTTTTTCTGCCAATGGTGCAGAGACTATCGTCAGATATGACTGGAATGTGCGTACCACGATCCGCTGGATGAATTATCTTGCCCCGCTGGCAGCACCTGTTTTTCGCTGGAATCACGATATGGTCATGCGCGAGGGGGCCAGAGGGCTAGCCCGTAAGCTGGCAACGAATGTCTATATTTTCTGAACTCGCCCTCACGGCTGTACTTTTTGCCTGTCTATGGCTTACTATCTGTCGCGCAGTTTCTTATTTCATTCACAGTTAACAGGTCTGTTATTGATGAATAACCTCCATCGGCTCACCTTTTTATGTCAGCGTCTGTCTGCTGTGATGATCGCATACGGTTTTTACCTTCTTAGCCGTAGCCCAACTCTTACAACATGGACAGACAGCAATGCAACGTCGACAATTTCTCAAAAATAGCGTTCTCCTTTCCGCCGCCGGTTTAGTCGGTCCTGCGGTTATTAGCCAGACGGTTCACGCCGCTGAGCCATCCGTTGTACCCGTCGCGCGTCGGCGCTTTGTGTTATCCCAGACGTATAAACTTAACCCTCCTAAGGGATCGAGCGGCGTAGTGAAACTGTGGATCCCGCTTCCGGTAGACACCGCGTTTCAACAAATGACGGCCCTTGCCTTCAGCGGAAACTACAAGCAGGCGTACGTTACCACTAATAATACTTATGGTGCGAAAACGCTGTTTGCCACCTGGCCTGACTCGCAGGGCGAACTGTTGATTAACGTTGATATCGACATTGAAACCGCCGACTGGGAACCGCTGAAGCAGGACGCGTTGAAAACCTGGCAAGCGCCGGAGCAGATTATTTATCCGCTGGATGTAAAACCGTACCTGCTGCCGACGACACATACCCCAGTTGATGGGCAGGTTCTGGAAACCGCTCGTAAAATTACTGGTAATGAGCAGGATCCGCTGAAAAAAGCACGTCTGATTTACGAGTGGGTGAGTAGCCATATGGAGCGCGATAACGACGTTATCGGCTGCGGTACGGGGGATGTGGCGGAGATCTTAAAAAGCGGTAAGCTCAAAGGAAAATGCACCGACATGAGCTCCGTTTTTGTGGCTCTGGCACGGGCCAGCGGCATCCCGGCGCGGGAACTGTTCGGCATCCGTCTGGGCAAAGCCAATAAGCTCGAACGTTACTCGAAAAGTGCTTTTGGCAAAGCAGACAGTGCAGGGGTTGCCGATGTGAGCGGCGGACAACATTGCCGCGCCGAATTCTATCTGGCCGGTTACGGCTGGTTACCGTGCGATCCTGCTGATGTGACCAAAATGCGTCTGGCAGAGAAAAAATCGCATCAGGATGCCGATGTCCAGGCGGTAAACACTTACCTGTTTGGTAACTGGGAAATGAACTGGGTTGGATTTAACTACGGGCGTGATTTCGAGCTGTATCCGGCAACGGAGCAGGGCGCGATGAACAACTTTGGCTATCCTTACGCTGAAGTTGATGGCGACCCGATCAATTTCTACGATCCTAAAGCGTTCTCCTATAGCTATGTCGCCACAGAACAACGCTAAAGGGGCGGGACTCACCCTGTTGACGGCCGCTGCGGCTGCCGTCACCGCCGGCTTATGCTGCGTTGGACCGCTGCTCTACCTGCTGTTTGGTATTTCGGCGGCGAGCTTTGCTGTCTTCACCCGGTTCGAATTCTTGCGAATTCCCCTGATGCTGGTGTCATTGGGCTTATTACTGCGCGTTTTCTGGCGGCTCTATTTTTCCAAACGACTGTGGTGCTCCGGGTGGCTAACGCTGAAGCAAGCGCGCATTCTCTACTGGTGCGCGCTGGCGTTGATTTTGCCAGTGCTATTTTACCCCACGCTCGTCGCCTGGTTTTATGAGGTATTTGAATGAAAATCTTCACGTTAGTTACATGCTTGCTGTTGCCGCTGTGGGCTCAGGCGGCCAATCAAAAAGTGGTGCTGGATATACAAAATATGACCTGCTCGCTGTGCGTTATTTCGGTCAATCAGGCACTACGTGAAACCGACGGTGTGATTAAAGCAAAATCCTCCCTAAAAACCCGACAAGCAGAAGCGATTGTACCGGAAGGTTTCCCAACCGATACTTTACTTAACGCGGTAGCGAAAACGGGCTATACCGCAACGCTCAACCGTATTGAACAACAGTAAACCACCTGCGGGTGGTTTTATTGTTTTTTCCCGGTATGATGCCCGGCGGCTTAGTGTTCTCTTTTGTGCGTTAACTTCCGGAATTCCCCTCGTTTCCTGTTAACCTGAACGGGCGGCAACTGTATGCCGCATATGCCCATTTGTATCTGTTATCCCTCCAGCCATGTAGGATGATCACAGGCAAGATTTTTTGACTAAGGAAAAGCGTTATGAAAACGGGACCATTAAACGAGAGCGAACTGGAATGGCTGGATGATGTACTGACTAAGTACAATACGGACAAGGCTATTCTGGATGTGTCAGAACTGGATGGTTTGCTGACGGCGGTGCTGAGTTCACCGTATGAAATTGAACCAGAGCAGTGGCTGGTCGCGATTTGGGGCGGCGCGCAGTATGTCCCTCGCTGGTCCTCCGAAAAAGAAATGACGCGTTTCATGAACCTGGCGTTTCAACATATGGCGGATACGGCCGATCGTCTGGATGAATATCCTGAGCAGTTTGAGCCGCTGTTTGGTTTGCGTGAAATTGACGAGCATGAACTGACCATCGTTGAAGAGTGGTGCTTTGGTTATATGCGCGGCGTCGCACTGTCAGACTGGTCTGCGTTACCTGACTCGTTAAAACCAGCACTTGAGGCTATTGCGCTGCACGGTACGGAAGAGAACTTTGCGGTGGTTGAGAAACTAACGCCGGAAGCATTTGAAGAGAGCGTGGACGCCATCCGCCTGGCTGCGCTGGACCTGCATGCTTACTGGATGGCGCATCCTCAGGAAACGCCGGTCAAAGTACCGGTGAAAGTGGATGCCAAAGTAGGGCGCAATGACCCTTGCCCGTGTGGCAGCGGCAAGAAATATAAGCAGTGCTGTTTGCATTAACAGAAAGGGGCGAAAGCCCCTTTTGTTTTAACCCACTTCTGGTAGTAATCCTGCTGCAATAGAAAACTGTACTGCTATCACCACAATGCCGCACAAAAATACCAGCGCCAGCGCCGGAGCACCGCCTGTTACGCGGTAGTTGGCCTGCGGATTATGTTTTCTGCTCTGCCAGGCCAGCATCGAGGGAATGAGCAGCGCCAGCACCGCCAGGGCAACGCCCGCATACCCCAGCGCCATGACAAAGCCACGCGGATAGAACAGCGCGAATGCCAGCGGCGGCAGGAAGGTCACCACGCCGGTTTGCATTCTTCCCGCTACGGTATTGCGGCGCTGGAAGAGATCGGCCAGGTAGTCAAATAATCCCAATGCAACGCCGAGGAAAGAGGTTGCCAGCGCGAGGTCGGCAAACAGATGCACCGCCAGTTCGACGTGCGGCGAAGCCACGACTTCACGCAATGCCTGCAATAAGCCGTTTAAGCCTGCGTGGTTGGCTAATAGCCCCATGAACGTTGTCGAGTTAATGCTGCCAAGCGTCGCCAGTTGCCAGAAGATATAGGCGACCAGCGGAATAGCGCTACCCGTAATAAACACCCAACGCAGTTTACGAATGTTGCCGTTCATATAGCTGACGATACTGGGAACACTGCCGTGAAAACCGAACGAGGTGAATATGACCGGGATCGCGGAGAGCGCCAGCCCCTGTTGCAGTGGCAGCGTAAGCAGGTTCACTTTATGAATATGCGGCATTAACAGAGCCAGCATCGCCACCAGGAAGATTATCTTGGCACTGAATAGCAGACGGTTGAACAGATCGACCAGCGAGGTCCCAACACAAACCACGCCACCGGCAACAAAGGTGAACAGCAGTACGCCTGTTGTCGGGGATATATTTGTTCCGGTCCAGTCGCTGATGCTGGAAGCCAGCAGTTCACCTGCACCACTGATGTACGCCGCCGTCAGGGCATACATTAAAAACATCATGCTAAAGCCCGTTACCCATTGTCCGTAACGACCAAGATAACGTTTTGCCAGCGTACCCAGCCCGGTGTCTGCCGGGACATGTTGATACACTTCAAGCAGCAACAGCGCGGTGTAGCACATGAGTGCCCAAAGACTGACTAACAACACCAGCGTGACGCTAAACCCCACGCCTGCCGCAGCCAACGGCATTGCCAACATACCGGCACCAATCGTGGTTCCCGCCACGATAAAAATACTACCCAGGGTTCTGTTTTTCACGCTTTCCTCTGTCCCAGAGATAATCAACGGTTATATCTGCGGCGCAGGTTAAGGCAAAACGCTATTTTCGTCAAATCACCGTTACAATGACTGTATATTAATGTTTACAGTATTTTGACCATTAAGATGTATAACAAATGACATTTATCTGCGGATAAACCTGCGTTAGCGCAAAGCGGCGCCGTGCGGTTCACATTAGGCTACGGACTTTATTAAGGAGGTAGTATGGAATCTATTCACGGTCACGAAGTGCTTAACATGATGATTGAATCTGGCGAGCAGTATTCAAATGCCAGCCTTGAAGCGGCGATTACGGCACGTTTCGGCGAGCAGGCGCGTTTTCACACTTGTTCTGCGGCGGATATGACGGCAGGCGAGCTGGTGGCGTTTTTAGCGGCGAAGGGAAAGTTTATTGCAAAAGAAGACGGCTTCTCTACGCACGAAAGCAAGATCTGCCGTCACTGATTTTAATGGGTAATGATGGCGGGTTGCCTTCATTACCCCAAAATATTAATTCTGTGTATCAAGCGTAGCCAGTTCTTTATCGATGAAATAAAGACCTTCGCCGCTTTTTCCTGCCAACGATAGCTTATCAATAACAGATTTAAATAATTTCTCTTCTTCATGCTGTTCGGCAACATACCATTGCAGGAAATTAAAGGTTGGATAATCCTGATGGGTCATTGCCGCGTGTGCCAGCTCATTAATTTTCTGGGTGATCAGCTGCTCGTGTTCGTAAGTAACACGGAACAGTTCGTCCAGAGACGCATATTCAGCAAAGGGTGAAGAAACGGTATTAATACGCGGCAAGCTGCCGGTATCGGTCAGGTAGTCGAACAGACGCTGCATGTGCGTCATCTCTTCCTGGGCGTGACGGCGCAAAAACGCGGCGGCACCTTCGAAGCTGTGATAGCTGCACCACGCGCTCATCTGTTGGTAGAGCAGAGATGAATATAATTCAAGGTTCATTTGCTCATTCAGTTGGTCGATCATTTCGGCTTTCAGCATGGTTCTGCTCCACAAACGTTATTATATATTGACGTGGCGTCACTATAATTTGTTATTTAATTATTTGCAAAAGGTAAAATAATAAATTTATTTATTAAAAATACGAATGGGAATAAAACGCATTAACGCTATTAAACAGAGGATATAAATAATAAAAGGACAGAAGACCAGCAATAATGTGCTGGTCGGAAATATTAATAACTCAAGGAAGGCGACTGGGGTACCGCGACGCCGTGGCACTGCCACGCGAGCGTAAATTTGGTATTCAAACATAAAGAACCGGCATATACGCTACAGGTTGACACCGGCTGACCAAACGCTTCAGCGCTGGCATAGCCCAGGCGCTGACACTCTTTGGTGGCTGTCCCTTGAGTAACATAGCTATCGGTACGTGCCGTTTGTAACATGGCCTGATTATAAGTCAGGCGAACCACACCAGTGATGGCGCTGGCTTCGCTGACCTGTGCCTGTTTTGTAATTGTGCATCCTGTCAGCACGAGCGGCAAAAGCGCCAGGATAAAAGTCTTCATGAGATCGCTCTGAAAGTTCGAAGATACACTATCATGGCATACAGAGGCCCTCATCAATGGCTTGAATAGCCCGAAGATCACCTGCGATTAATCACAACGAGATCATTTGTTTGAGGCAATTCTGAACTGTTCAGACAAGAATGTGAGCGCAACTTTGTTTTTTAAAACTAAATTTCATTAAATTTGAAAGTGTAATTGCAAAATAGTAATGTGGCTGAATGTTATGACTTTCAGCGGGCTACCGCAGCGCATTCAGGAGAGTACAGAATGAAAATTGCATTGATGATGGAAAACAGTCAGGCAAGCAAAAACGCCATCATCCATAACGAGCTTAAAGCCGTTGCGGATGAGAAGGGTTTTCCGGTCTATAACGTTGGGATGAGCGACGAAAATGATCATCATCTGACTTACATCCATTTAGGAATTATGGCCAGCATCCTGCTTAATTCCAAAGCTGTAGACTTTGTTGTTACAGGCTGCGGTACGGGGCAGGGGGCAATGATGTCACTGAATATCCATCCGGGTGTGGTGTGTGGTTATTGCCTCGATCCTGCAGATGCGTTCTTGTTCTCTCAGATCAACAACGGCAACGCGCTTTCTCTGGCATTCGCCAAAGGTTTTGGCTGGGGGGCTGAGCTGAATGTGCGCTATATGTTTGAAAAAGCGTTCACCGGGCGTAACGGCGAAGGCTACCCACCGGAGCGTAAAGAGCCGCAGGTACGTAACGCCGGTATTCTGAATCAGGTGAAAGCGGCTGTGGTAAAAGAAAATTATCTGGACACGCTGCGCGCTATCGATCCTGAGCTGGTGAAAACCGCTGTATCAGGCCAGCGCTTTCAGCAGTGCTTCTTTGACAACTGCCAGGACAAAGCAATCGAAGCGTTTGTACGCGAGGTGATTGGCTAAATCCTGTTGGCCCGGCGGCGTTCACCCTCCGGGCTACCTGTTCTTATTCGATACTGCGCTTCCTGCATCACGGGTGAGCCGCAGCGTATCCACCATACCTACCAGACAAATAATGGCAATAGCGACAAAGGCCAGCCGGAAACTGATCCCCGGGATATTGCCCAATGCCAGCCTTTCACTGACCACATCGCCAATGCGGATGCCAATAGCGGCTAAAGAAATGCCCAATCCCACCGCTAATTGTGTTGCCGTACTGAACAGCGTATTAGCGTAGCTCATTTGTGCCGCGGGGACGTCCGCGAAGGCAAGCGTGCTGACGCCGGTAAACTGAATTGAGCGGAACACGCCACCCAGATACAACACCAGCAAAATAACCCACACGGGGGTCTGCGGCGTAATTAATGCACAGGCCAGCAGCGCCAGGACGTTAAGCGCACCGTTAATCAACAGCAGTTTCTTAAAGCCCAGCCAGCGTATCAACGGTGTGGTGGCAGGTTTAATTGTCAGATTGCCGACAAATACCGCCAGCACCAGCGAACCCGCGTGAAAAGCGTTCATGCCAAAACCTACCTGAAACATTAACGGCAGCAGAAACGGCACGGCGCTGATAGAGGCACGAAACAGCGATCCGCCATACATGGTGACGCGAAAAGTAGGGACGTTCATGGCATCAAGGCGAATCATTGGCCAGGCGGTGTGACGAAAATGATATAGGGCAAACAGAAAGGTCACTGTTCCTAGCGCCAAAAGCCCGGCGGTCAGCCAGCCCTGAGGCTGTTGGGTTCCCAGTAACTCCATGGCATACACCAGGCTTACCATCGCAACAGAGGTTGCGATAAATCCAGTTATATCAAATGGGCGGCGCTCGTCGTCATGAATATCCGGGATAAAACGTAGCGCCAGCGCAATCGCCAGTATTCCGAGCGGTACATTAATGAAAAAAATCCAACGCCAGTTGGCATAGCTGGTAATGAATCCGCCAAGGGGAGGGCCAATGATGGGCGCGACTAACGCGGGCCAGGTCAGGGTCGCAATAGCGGTGATCAACTGATGTTTAGGCGTGGTGCGCAATACCGCGAGTCGGCCAACAGGAACCATTAGCGCGCCACCTACACCCTGTAAGATTCGCATGGCGACAAAGCTCTCAAGGCTTTCGGAAAAACCGCATAAAACCGAGGCGAGAGTAAATATCGCCAGCGCCAGGGTAAACACTTTTCGGGCGCCGAAGCGATCCGCAATCCAGCCGCTGGCGGGAATCAGCACCGCGAGGGTGATCAGATAGGCACTGATACCTATGTTCAGGTCAACCGCTTGTACGCCAAAACTTTTCGCCATGTCGGGCAGAGCGGTGGCAATCACCGTGCCGTCAATAAACTCCATAAAGAAAGCCCCGGCAACAAGTAATGCAGCCGGGGATAGACCGCGTTTGTTCTCAACCGCTAAATGTTCACTCATGTTGTGCTTGCCATCTCAAAAGAAACTGACTGGAACTTTTTTTATTTTCAGCGCATTCGTAATGCCTGCGCGGCTATCGTTTCGTTCGTTGAATGGGTACTATGACGACCTTTCTATAAGGAGCTCACTATGTCCCAAACACTGAATGCCGATCAGGAACTGCTCTCGGACGTTGTTGCCTGTCAGCTGGTTATCAAGCAGATTCTGGATGTTCTTGATGTTATTGCCCCAGTAGAAGTTCGTGAAAAAATGTCCAGCCAGCTGAAAAGCATCGATTTCTCCAGCCATCCTGCAGGTGCCGATCCGGTCACTATGCGCGCAATACAAAAAGCGGTTGCCTTGATCGAGTTGAAATTCACGCCGCAGAATGAATCTCACTAAAATAAACCGTTGTTTCAGGTTTTAGAAAGGTTTTTTTGCGCCTCGTAGAATGAGAGGCGTGAGCGTAGAGATAATTTAGCGCCAGCCGGATAAGGTGCGTCGCATCGTTATCCGGCATTAACATGATGAAAATTGAAGATTAGTGATGTTGATAGTTCACGACGTTCAGCAGGTGCTTATCGGTTTGTGCCATGCACAGTCCCGCACGTTTAGCGCTGCGGACTTCATCAAGAATCGTCTGTAACAGCACGCCATCCTGCTGCTGCTCTTTTTCCAGATCGTGAAGAAAATCAATGGTTGTTGCATCATTCAAGGCTTCTGCTTCATTGGTTAAGCGAGATAGCTTGCTGTAACGCTGTTGGTATTCATCCAGTGTTTTCTGAAACAGTTCTTCAAGGGAAGTTAGTTCATCACCCGGAACATCAATAGCCTTGACGATGGGGTTAGCCCCGGCACTTTTCATAAAATTAAACATACGCATCATTTGAGTCACGTTACCTTGCGCCTGGGTGCGTAGAAAGGTTGCTGTGCCAGTCAGGCTGTGTTCGTAGCACCATTCACTGAGATGCAGGTAAAGATTCGATGCGTAGAACTCGAGGTTCATTTGTGTGTTGAGTTTATGAACAATTCCAACTGCAGCCATATCAATATCCTTATTTCCAGAAAGGGGGATGTACGTTACTTACGTCAGTGCAACGGGCTGCCGCTACACTTCACCTCTACGTACAATTAAAACTGTTAGCAGAATAAATCCGTTCCGCCGGTCCTTTAGTGATCACGAATTATATTCGCTCCCGATCGAGATTCAGCATAACTCCTGTCCCAACATAAGAAAATCCTTAAATCTGCGTATTTATGAATTTTTACATATTGTCATAGCAATATTAGTGATTTTTCTGCTTGTGCATATAAGTCATGTGAATGTAAGTGATTGATATTTATATCATTAAAGCGAAATATTGATATTGAAATGGTGTTTCATATCACGAAATTGAATTTCACAATCAAGTATTGTCTGTCACCAGATGATTATCTGCTCTTAGGATGAAGAAATTTCACCATTGAGATGTGTGGTTGAACGTTATCTGCTGACTAATTTTTTGCGCCAGATCAGTTTTGTGGAAATTAATAAAGTTAAGCACCTGAATGATTCGGCATTTATTGTTAGGTGTATTTGGAAAAATCGAGGAGTGTGTATGGAAAAGGTTGCCGTGCTACTGGCACCTGGTTTTGAAGAGGCGGAAGCCATTGTTACCATTGATATTCTGCGCCGCCTGCAGATCGAAGTTGAAACACTGGCCTGCGCCGAGTCCCGTGCGGTGGTGAGTTACCATGATGTGCCGATGGTGACTGACAGCACGTTGGCTGTGCGCCAGACGGATCTTTACGATGCCATTGTGTTACCCGGCGGGCCGCAGGGCAGCGTTAATCTTGCCGCCAGTGAGGCTGTCATCCAGTTTATCGCTCGCCATGACGAGGCAGGAAAACTCATTTGCCCGGTGTGTTCTGCGGCTGCGCGCGTGCTGGGTGGCAACGGCCTGCTGAAGGGGCGTCGCTACGTGTGTTCGGGGGATCTGTGGCAAAACGTCACTGATGGGGAATATATCGATGCGCCGGTTGTGGAAGATGGCAACCTGATTAGCGGTAAAGGGTTAGGGCATATTTTCGATTTTGCTTTCACGCTTGCGGCGCGTCTATTGGGAGATGATATTCCGGTTCGCGACCACGCTGACCACATTTATTACCGATGGTAATCATTCTCCCGAATGCTTCGGTATTCGGGAACAAGGATTCGTTGGCTGACCTTATGGACTAATCTGCTACCTCTCTTTTTTCCCGTCGACAAAACCGCGTTTTTTTATGTCATTTCCCGCTGAATTTATGTACGCAATTACTGTAATTCTGTGGTGTGATGCCGCTCTCTTATGGAGAATCAATTTCCCGCTAAAAATACTCTCAGCACTGGCATTAATCTTATCAATAAAAGGTAATGCCTTGTTTTACGTCCGAATTACAAAAAATCGTCTGATTTTACCCTACATAAAAGAACGTTAAAGCTGGAGTTAACCATGCACAAATTCACTAAAGCGCTGGCTGCCATCGGTCTGGCTGCCATTATGTCACAATCCGCTATCGCTGAATCCATGAAGCTCGGTTTCCTGGTCAAACAGCCGGAAGAACCATGGTTCCAGACGGAATGGAAATTTGCCGATAAAGCCGGTAAAGACCTTGGTTTTGAGGTGATTAAAATTGCCGTTCCGGATGGCGAGAAAACACTGAACGCCATCGACAGCCTGGCTGCAAGTGGGGCAAAAGGGTTTGTGATTTGCACGCCAGATCCAAAACTGGGGCCAGCCATTATGGCTAAGGCGCGTGGCTACGATATGAAAGTCATTGCCGTCGATGATCAGTTTGCCAACGCGAAAGGTAAGCCGATGGATACCGTACCGCTGGTGATGATGGCGGCAACCAAAATTGGTGAGCGCCAGGGTCAGGAGCTGTACAAGGAGATGCAAAAACGCGGTTGGGATGTGAAATCCTCCGCCGTAATGGCCATTACCGCCAACGAACTGGATACCGCACGTCGTCGTACTTCTGGCTCAATGGAAGCACTTAAAGCCGCAGGCTTCCCGGAAAAACAGATTTACCAGGTCCCAACAAAATCGAATGACATCCCCGGCGCATTCGACGCCGCCAACTCCATGCTGGTTCAGCATCCTGAAGTCAAAAACTGGCTGATTGTCGGCATGAACGACAACACCGTGCTGGGTGGCGTACGCGCGACCGAAGGGCAGGGCTTCAAAGCGCCAAACGTGATTGGTATCGGGATTAACGGCGTTGATGCAGTTAGCGAACTGTCTAAAGGTGAAGCGACCGGGTTCTACGGCTCACTGCTGCCAAGCCCGGACGTGCACGGCTACAAATCCAGTGAAATGCTCTACAACTGGGTAACGAAAGGTGCAGAGCCACCGGCATTCACTGAAGTGACTGATGTGGTGCTGATTACCCGCGATAACTTCAAAGAAGAGCTGGCGAAGAAAGGCTTAGGCGGTAAGTAACAGAAATGCTGCGATGTTGCAGGCCGGATAAGGCGAAGCCGCCATCCGGCGCAATGCCCGGTGGCGCTGTGCTTACCGGGCCTACGTCCGGCGGTTTTCCTGGCCGGCAAAATCCTGACTCACGGAGACGTTATGCAACAGTCTACCCCGTATCTCTCATTTCGCGGCATTGGCAAAACGTTCCCGGGCGTTAAGGCGCTGACGGATATCAGTTTCGACTGCTATGCCGGACAGGTGCATGCGCTGATGGGCGAAAATGGCGCCGGGAAATCAACACTCTTAAAAATCCTCAGCGGTAACTATGCGCCAACAGCGGGATCTTTGACGATCCGCGGACAGGAAGTTTCGTTCGCGGATACCACTGCCGCACTCAACGCCGGTGTCGCCATTATTTACCAGGAACTGCATCTCGTCCCGGAAATGACCGTTGCCGAGAATATTTATTTAGGGCAGTTACCGCACAAAGGCGGGATTGTGAACCGCTCGCTGCTGAACTATGAAGCAGGAATCCAGCTGAAGCATCTGGGAATGGATATCGATCCCGATACCCCATTGAAATACCTCTCCATTGGTCAGTGGCAGATGGTGGAGATTGCAAAAGCGCTGGCGCGAAACGCCAAAATTATCGCCTTTGATGAACCCACCAGCTCCTTGTCGGCTCGCGAGATTGAGAATTTATTTCGCGTTATCCGTGAGCTGCGCAACGAAGGACGCATCATTCTGTACGTTTCGCACCGTATGGAGGAGATTTTTGCCCTCAGCGATGCCATTACCGTGTTTAAAGATGGTCATTACGTCAAAACGTTCACGGATATGCAGCAGGTCGATCATGATGCGCTGGTGCAGGCGATGGTCGGGCGCGACCTCGGGGATATCTATGGCTGGAAATCCAGGCCGTATGGCACAGAGCGTCTGCGGCTGCATGAAGTCAAAGCTCCAGGCGTGCGTACGCCAATCAGTTTATCTGTGCGAAGCGGTGAAATTGTCGGGCTGTTTGGCCTGGTGGGGGCCGGACGTAGCGAATTAATGAAAGGGTTGTTCGGCGGTACGCGTATCACGGGGGGCCAGGTATTTATTGATGAACAGCCTATCGATATCCGTAAACCAAGCCATGCCATTGAAGCTGGGATGATGCTGTGCCCGGAGGATCGCAAAGCCGAAGGGATCATTCCGGTCCATTCAGTGCGCAACAACATCAACATTAGTGCACGGCGTAAGCATGTTCTGGGGGGATGCGTGATCAACAACGGCTGGGAAGAGACCAATGCCGATCACCATATTCGTTCACTCAACATCAAAACGCCGGGTGCAGAGCAACTGATCATGAACCTCTCCGGCGGTAATCAACAGAAGGCTATCCTTGGTCGTTGGTTATCGGAAGAGATGAAAGTGATTTTGTTGGATGAGCCTACACGCGGCATTGATGTGGGCGCCAAGCATGAAATTTACAACGTGATTTATGCCCTCGCAGCGCGCGGTGTGGCCGTATTGTTTGCTTCCAGTGACCTGCCAGAAGTGCTCGGTGTCGCCGACCGTATTGTGGTGATGAGAGAAGGCGAAATTGCCGGTGAGTTACTTCATGAACAGGCGGATGAGCGCCAGGCCAGGCGTTGAGCCTTGCTATGCCTAAAGTCAGCCAGGCTGTAGCCTGAATAAGGAGAGTATGATGTCTTCCGTTTCTACATCGGGTTCTGGCGCAGCGAAGTCGGCGCTAAATCTGGGCCGCATTTGGGATCAATACGGCATGCTGGTGGTGTTCGCCGTGCTGTTCCTGGTTTGTTCCCTCTTTGTGCCAAACTTTGCTACTTTCATCAACATGAAGGGGTTAGGGCTGGCGGTATCGATGTCGGGTATGGTTGCCTGCGGGATGCTGTTTTGCCTGGCATCCGGTGATTTCGACCTGTCTGTCGCATCTGTGATTGCCTGTGCTGGTGTTACCACTGCCGTGGTCATTAACATGACCGAAAGTCTGTGGATTGGCGTGGCTGCCGGGCTGCTGCTCGGTATTCTGTGTGGTCTGGTGAATGGGTTCGTGATTGCGCGGTTAAAAATTAACGCCCTGATCACTACTCTTGCGACAATGCAGATTGTACGTGGTCTGGCCTATATTATCTCCGACGGCAAGGCAGTCGGGATTGAAGACGAGCGTTTCTTCACGCTCGGCTATGCTAACTGGTTTGGTCTGCCGGCGCCTATCTGGATCACAGTGGTTTGTTTTATTGTCTTTGGCTTACTGCTGAACAAAACCACGTTTGGGCGTAATACGCTGGCCATTGGGGGCAATGAAGAGGCGGCACGCCTGGCTGGGGTTCCGGTTGTTCGTACCAAGATTATTATCTTTATTCTATCCGGTCTGGTCTCCGCCATTGCCGGGATTATCCTCGCATCGCGTATGACCAGCGGCCAGCCCATGACCTCAATCGGTTATGAGTTGATCGTGATTTCAGCCTGCGTGCTAGGGGGCGTTTCGCTTAAAGGCGGCATCGGAAAAATCTCATATGTGGTGGCCGGGGTGCTGATCCTGGGTACAGTTGAGAATGCGATGAACCTGCTGAATATCTCTCCGTTCGCGCAGTATGTAGTACGCGGCCTCATCCTGCTGGCGGCGGTGATCTTCGACCGTTACAAGCAAAAAGCGAAGCGTACCGTTTGATGATTTAAACCCCAACTTTTTAGTCTAGCTTCTGCCCATCGCCAGCCGCTACCCGGCTGGCGATTGTTTTTCCAAATGGCGAGCATGGTCACACTGTCTATACTTATATCCGTCATACATCATCTATACGCCGCGATCCGCGTGGCGTTCTGACCATGATGAGGAGGATAACCGGGTGACAGCATCACTGATCTTACCCCCTGAACAATCTGCAAACTGTGCTTATTTTTTTGATCTCGATGGGACACTTGCTGAGATTAAACCCTTTCCCGACCAGGTCGTTGTCCCTAAGACAATCCTGCAATGTTTACATCAGTTAGCGACGCATAATGCGGATGCGCTGGCATTGATTTCAGGGCGCTCAATGGCTGAGCTTGACGCACTCACTACTCCGTTTCGTTTTCCGCTTGCCGGAGTACATGGGGCAGAACGCCGTGATATCAATGGTCAAACGCACATAGTACACCTGCCTGAAGGTATCGAGCGTGAAGCCGGGGCGTTATTACACGCAGCGTTGGTGACGTTACCGGGGACAACGCTGGAAACCAAAGGCATGGCGTTCGCGTTGCACTATCGCCAGGCACCCGAACACGAAGCGGCGCTGATTACCCTGGCTGAACACATCACGCGTAGATGGCCGCAACTTGCTCTGCAGCACGGAAAATGTGTCGTGGAAATAAAGCCTAAGGGCAGCAATAAAGGCGACGCGATAGCTGCATTTATGCAGGAAGCGCCTTTTGCAGGCCGGATCCCTGTGTTTTTCGGTGATGACCTGACAGATGAAACAGGATTTGCTGTGGTTAACCGCGCTGGTGGTATTTCCGTAAAGGTGGGGATCGGGCCGACGCAGGCGACATGGCGTCTGAATGGCGTGAGTGATGTCTGGCGCTGGCTGGAGCAAATCAACTCTTCGCAGCAAGAATCGAAAGCAACGAATAACAGAAGAGGTGGCTATGAGTCGTTTAGTCGTAGTATCTAATCGTATCGCCTCACCAGATGACAAAGGGAGCGCGGGTGGGCTCGCGGTCGGTGTACTGGGCGCGTTAAAAGCTGCTGGTGGTTTGTGGTTTGGCTGGAGTGGTGATACAGGTAATGAGGATAAACCGTTAAAAAAGGTCACGCGTGGCAATATCACCTGGGCTTCGTTTAATTTGAGTGAGCAAGATTACGAAGAGTATTACTGCCAGTTTTCAAATGCCGTTTTATGGCCTGCGTTTCACTATCGCCTCGATTTGGTACAGTTTCAGCGCTCTGCCTGGGAAGGCTACCAACGGGTTAATGCCTTACTGGTGGATAAACTTCTGCCGCTGCTTGGCGATGACGATATTATCTGGGTTCATGATTACCATCTGTTGCCGTTTGCCAGCGAACTGCGTAAACGCGGTGTGAATAACCGCATCGGTTTTTTCCTGCATATTCCTTTTCCTACGCCGGAAATTTTTAATGCGCTTCCCCCACATCAGGCACTGCTTGAGCAAATGTGTGATTTTGATTTACTCGGATTCCAGACCGAAAACGATTGTCAGGCTTTTCTGGACTGTCTCGCAGCCCAGACTCGGGTGTCCACGCATAAAGATAAGCACCACCAGGCATGGGGAAAAGCGTTTCGCACTCAGGTCTATCCCATCGGTATTGAACCTGATGAGATTGCACGACAGGCGTCCGGACCGCTGCCGCCAAAACTGGCACAGCTAAAAGCGGAGCTTAAAAATGTGCAGAATATTTTCTCCGTGGAGCGTCTGGATTACTCCAAAGGCTTGCCGGAGCGCTTTCAGGCCTATGAGGCTTTACTGGAGCATTATCCGCAGCACCACGGTAAAATTCGCTATACGCAAATAGCGCCGACTTCGCGTGAAGAGGTGCAGGCTTATCAGGATATTCGCCACCAACTGGAAACAGAAGCAGGGCGAATCAACGGCAAATATGGGCAACTAGGCTGGACGCCGCTTTACTATCTGAACCAGTACTTTGATCGTAAATTGCTGATGAAGATCTTCCGCTACTCTGACGTAGGATTGGTGACTCCGTTGCGCGATGGTATGAACCTGGTGGCGAAAGAGTTTGTGGCCGCACAGGATCCTGCTAACCCTGGCGTGCTGGTGTTATCGCAATTTGCCGGGGCTGCGAATGAGCTTACTTCCGCGCTTATTGTTAATCCCTATGATCGGGATGAAGTGGCAGGCGCATTAAACCAGGCGCTGACGATGCCACTTGCTGAGCGTATTTCCCGCCACGCTGAGATGCTTGCAACGATCATTAAAAATGATATCGACAGCTGGCAGGCGCAGTTCATTTGCGATCTGGAAAAAGTGTCCCTACGCCAGAGTAAACAGCCATTGCCAGGTAACGTTTCTTCCTGCTCTAAACTGGCGTGACGTTCAAAAAATGAAGATCAATCTCCAGCCAGCGGAACTAACAGAACGTCCACCTGGCTGGCACCGACCACGCTTTTCGCTGAACAGGACGCGCGCGAAAAAAAACTGTGGTTATGGTTGCCGTAAATGACCAGATCAACAGCGTGTTTACGGCAGACATCCAGGATATGTTCATTCAGAGCCCCATAGGTAATGAAGGTATGTTCAATGGGGTATTCTGCTTCTTTGCTGAGCTTGTCGATAAAATCCTGAGTCTCCTCCTGCATCACTTCACGCAGGTCTTCCAGCATGGGGGCTGCAAACTGGTTATACAGTTCGGGATCTGAGACCAGTGTAATCAGGCTAATTCGGGCGTTGACAGGACGAGCGATAGAAACCGCCCTGGCTAACAACTGCTGACTTTCAGGGGTGGCGGCAACAGCAACAAGAATGTGCGAATAGCTCATAACTCGCTCCTTTTTTTCAAGAATTATGAGAGGGCTTTTCAGCTTTACTCAGCTTACTCCATACTGCAACGTTTCCTTACTTCATAGTGTGAATGTCATCATGATTATTCATTAATTATTCTTATAAATAGAATAATCGATTCATATTGGTTGCAGATATGT
>NZ_MVFZ01000028.1:0-57492 GCF_002042945.1 Citrobacter sp. A316 | reverse complement strand
TACTCCTTAGGTATTACTAAGAAATATTATGTTTTATGTTATCCAGGATTAATTTATATAAAACAAACTTGTCGGATGTTTTCTGGGGCATTAGGATAAATATGTCACTTGTATTGGTGACGAACTCGAGACTCCTATATAGACTTTTGCTGGCGATGGATTTGCCAGCTTTTTTATTTATATTCAATAGGATAAAAAGTGAAGCATTCATGTGATAATGCCTGGTAGTGTCATTTTTCCAGGCATTGAATAGAGGTGTGGAGCAGGAGAATTATTGAATGTTATGGAGACAGAGTTTTCTCCACTTGTAGCGGTGGGTCATACCATCCCCACCCTGGATACATCATACTATTCCAGTCGGCTGGCCAGGCTGGCCCAATACCGTAATCAAAACCCGGTGCTGGCATAATACGTGTTTCTTCCTGCCATATCTGATAACCGAGAATGTTCATTGTAACAAACGGGTAACTGGAATTACCGACCCGACCCGGACGATTTCCCGTCAGGTTACCCAGTACGGTAACATAGTGATTCCGGAAGTTAACCGGATCGAGAAATGTTAAGCTTTTAGCCAGTATCCGTCCCTGATATTGCGCCCCGATTTCTGGCTGAGCATCATTATTAAGCGGCAGTACTGCTATTTCGAGCAATGTTTCATGAGGTTGATTAACAACATTGATAACCAGTCCTCCCAATCGAACTTGCTGTCCTACATAGAGGTTAGGGGTTTGCTTCAGTTTAAGAAAATCTTTTTGCAAGTCTGGTTGACCATTACCTTTAATTGATGAAGGAATGGTGGTGCAACCTGAGAGCAAGAGTGTAATTGCAGCGAAGGCGATATATGGCAATTTCCCAGAGGTATAAACCTTGGACATATTACCCTCCTTAAATAGATTAAATGAAAGGCTGTAGATTTATTGCGAGATAAAGTTACCAGATCCTCCTTTATCAAGAGGATCTGGTATTCGTACAGATATAGTTTATTAACGATTTATTTATATCAAGACATTTAATTATAAATGTCTGCATTGATGGTTTTATGTTCAGAGCGTCCTTCAGTTGATGTAATTACGTAGTATTTGCCACCCTTTTCGTCCACTTTTTTGCTGAGCCCATCATCAGTCATTGTGAATCCATCTTCAGTTACGCTAATTTCTCCTGTTTTTGTATATTTACTTGCCTGTTCTGGTGTAATTTGCTCAGCAGCATATGCAGAAAATACGCATGCCGAACCTAACAATACAATGACACTGAGTTTTTTCATAAATTGATTCTCTTATAGAGTAATGGTGAACATTAATTATGTTAGATAAATTATTTTTTTATTCAATGTGAATGTGAGTCTGTTATCGATACCACGTTTCTCGAAGTGATTAATTAGTTGATCTGAATGTGTTTTTTGATAAATTGATGTTTAATATAATAATCCGAACGTTGGATTCCATCTGCGATCTGCAAAGAATACCGATTGTTGCTTTTATGAGTCAGCTATTTTAGCCGGGGATTTTATGCTGATTAAAATTACTACGGATTGTTGAGTTATTTCTATGAGCTATCTTCACTACGCGGTATCTCGTTGGTTATGGTGTACCAGCGTAAGGTGGGAACGCTGCATATGAGAGTTGATTTCCGCCCATTTGAATGGTATCGCCTGGATGTTTCTTCATTTTCTTAAAAAGAATATTATCCTATATATAATAAAAGTGCAAAATATAGACCTATAAATGCTGTTCTGGTAGTTATTTGTCTTGGTATGCGTAATCAAATAGAGTTATTTTGTCGAAAATTAAACCTGAAAAATACCTATCTGTCTTTTGATAAATCTTAAAGTACAGCCTCTTTACGCCGATAACCATAGTGAAAATATGGATAATGGAGGAAGTGGCATGTGGTGGGTTTATCGAATGCCGATGAAAATGAAGTTAATAATTGCGCTACAACCATTATTACTGGCGTTGTGTTGGTTTGCTGGTTCAGGAATATTAACGCGTATTGAGACAGAACGGCAGATGGAGAATATTGCCCAACTGACAGCGCTCGCACGTAGTGCCGGAAATGTGGTGCATGAACTGCAAAAAGAACGGGGAATGAGTGTCGGATTTCTGGGGGCTGCAGGGACTACGTTCAAAGATGAGTTAAACGCACAGCGGGCTTTGACCGATCGCGAGATCGAGGTATTTGTGCGTTCACTGTCCGATACCGCATTGCCGAAAGGGGATGTCGCCACTTCTGTCGCTGCGTTTAAGAAAAACATTCTTTCGCTTGCCACCATCCGCGAAAACGTCACGCAGTTGGGGCTTCCAGCATCGGATGTCGTTAAGTTTTATACCAACGTCATTGCTGATGTGCTGAGTTTTGTGGGTAGATTGGGGCAGTTGACGGATTCTGGCGAAATGGCGAACGCCTTCGCCGCCTACTACAACCTGCTGAATTTGAAGGAACAAGCGGGTATTGAACGGGCGCTGCTGTCAAATATCTTTTCCTCCGGTCATTTCGCCGACGGACAATTACATCAGCTCAGTGATGTCGTCAGTAAACAGAACGTTTGGCTGACCGAATCGTTACGCCTGAGTACACCGGAACAGGCGGCTATGTTGAAAAACCGCTTACAGTCAGCAGAAGCGTCAAAAGCCCTTTCATTTCGTGAAACCGCGTTTAACCATGTCGAGAACGGTGGATTCGGTGTCGACCCTACTGTCTGGTTTAAAGTACAAACCCAGCGTATTGAAGTGATGCGGCAGATAGAAAATGTGGCGGCGAATCTTCTGTTGGCGAATGCAGAAAAACTCGCGCAGGATGCACGAAAAAACTGGCAAATATATATGGCTGTTAGCTTGTTAGCGCTCCTGGCATCATTGACGTTCGCTGGAGCCATCGCAATCAATATGCACCGTCAGTTTAGTGACACGCTACGCACGATTGCGGGTATGAACGGCGATCTGACTCAACGTCTGGCGACCCCGGGCAAAGATGAGCTTTCCTCACTTAATCGTGCCTATAACACGATGCTGGAAAGTATTCAGCATATCGTGCAGGAGATTAAGCAAGGCTCCGTGGTTTTATCCGATGCCAGTAGCAGTATTACGGCGGGAAATCAGGATCTGGCTCAACGTACAGATGAACAGGCTGCATCAATAGTAGAAGCTGTGGCCAGTATGGAGCAGTTATCAACTGCGATTACGCAAACGGCGGATAATGCCCGCGAAGCGGAGCATCTGACAATCAGACTGGAAAAAGAGGTCCGACAGGCCAGTAACGTTGCCAGTGCTGCGAACCAGAGCATGGGGGATATTCGCGCTTCCAGTGAGAAAATCTCGAATATTGTGACTTCGATTGACGATATTTCGTTTCAGACTAACTTACTGGCGCTGAATGCGGCAGTGGAAGCTGCACGGGCAGGAGAGATGGGCAGGGGGTTTGCTGTCGTAGCCAGTGAAGTGAGAAATCTTTCGCAGCGTTGCGCCAAAGAGGCTAACCAAATCCGTGAGCTGGTCGCGCAGAATATGGTCAAAATTAGTGAGGGCGTTGAGCGGGTTACTGCGTCTGCAACCGCGCTGGAAGCCGCGGCGGATAATACCACCAGTATGAAGCAATATATTGCGGATATCGCACGTGTGGCGACGGAGCAGTCGCAAGGGGTAACCCAGATAAATCTGGCACTGCGACCGATGGAGCAGGTCACGCAGCAAAATGCGGCGTTGGTTTCTCAGGCTGCGAGCGACAGCCAGCGGCTGGACAATCTGTCGGCAACCATGAAGGGTCTTGTTAACCGTTTTGTTGTCTGACGTGACGCCGTTTAACCGACCCGGACGACATACCGGGTCGGTTAAGTCTCATCACCTTATTGTGAGTTGCATATTGTTAACGCTGACTCAGAACAACTTTTCGCTGAGCACATAATGTCACTACTGACAGATTAAAATTTAAATGTCCTGTCATTAGTTTTCGGGATTTAAGTTCTTTCATCGTAATACCGCGAATATGACCTTCATCTATCAGTTTCTTTATCTCCGCAGTGCTGAGTAAAAGCTGTCGCTTCAATATCGAGAGCACACTAATCTGAAAAGAATGGGAAAGTCTGATGCTGACGGTGACGTACTGGCCACTGTTGATGCTGACTTGCCATTGTTCATGAATACGAAAATCAGGTTTACCTGCAAGCTCAGCATTATTCCGGTTCAGGGTCGCTGTATCATTGGCAAAATAGTGAACTGTACTGGCATCGTTGGTGATAAATCGATGATACAGCTCGCGATTGATTTTGCTGACGCGAAGCCGTGAAAACAGCGAGATGTTCCATGTATATTCGCAGTGGATGCATTTATAAATGCTCCAGATATCGAGCACTTTCTTTTGCGAATTGACTCTGAATGCTCCGGAAGGTGCGAATTCGCGTTTTACATTACATGATGGACAACGCTTAGCTATGCGCTGGTACCCGACAGGGGTGACAGTCCATGTGACTTTCATACCGTACCTTTTTTAACCCAAATAAATTCGGATCCGTTTTGAACGAACCATCGTTTTTATGTGAGAAAAATATTTTTAAATATTTTTCAGTGGGTTAAGAAAAGATTTCTAACACAGTGACCCTTTCTGCCAACAAATGAATCTCGAGAGATTATCAGTGTGGATGCACTCAAGTATATGAGTTCAATCAATATTTATTATGTTGCCCGGAGGGAGTGCAACTTCTGACGTCGGTCACCCTGGTAATTTCTTCCTGCAGGTATTCGAGGAGGGGGTGAAAAGAGAAAGGGACTGACGTGAGTCACAGAGCATCCCCGCCTTTATGGCGGGGAAATATCATTAACGATAAATGGCTACAACAGGTTTTCCGTCATTACCTATGGTTCCGCGGTACATCCCTTCAGAGTTGAAGGACATGGAGTAATTACCTGCTTTATCAAGCACAATAACCCCACCGCTGCCATTCAGCGCCTTAACTTCATCCAGGGCATTCTGTGCTGCGTCCTTTAAAGGGGTATTGCGGTATTTCACTTGGGCTGCAATGTTATAAGCGGTAAGCGTGCGGATAAACATTTCTCCCGAACCGGTTGCGGATACCGCCACGGTTTCATTATCGGCGTAATTACCTGCGCCAATGATAGGTGAATCTCCCACTCGTCCGTAACGTTTGTTGGTCATTCCGCCTGTAGACGTTCCGGCAGCCAGATTACCTTCTTTATCCAGTGCAACAGCACCGACAGTGCCATATTTATAGTCATACATCATCGGATCAGCAAACAGAGCTGCGCTCTTTCCGTCGTGATCCAGGAGTACTTTTTCTTTTTTGATTGCATTCTGTAATTGCTGCCAGCGAAAATCAGTTTTGAAATAAGCCGGATCAACGGTTGCGAGTCCCTGTTCTTTTGCAAAGGTATCCGCGCCTGTCGAGACCATGAGAACATGCGGACTTTGTGTCATAACGGCATACGCCGCATTAATTGGGTTTTTAACTGTGGTTACACCGGCAACGGCGCCGGCTTTTCGTGTTTTCCCGTCCATAATGGACGCATCCAGTTCATTACGGCCATCGTGGGTAAACACGGCGCCTTTACCTGCATTGAAGAGAGGGGAATCCTCCATCACATTAATCGCTTTCTGAACGGCTTCCAGGCTGCTACCGCCTTTATTCAGAACGGCATAGCCAGCATTCAGAGCTTCAGTGAGTTTTTCTGTATACTGCTTTTCTTGTTCTGGTGTGATGGTATCTTTTGTAATAGTACCGGCACCACCATGGATCACCAGCCGTATCGGCGATTGCGTATCTCCCCATGCGGGAGCAGTCAGTAAGGTACATAGGGCCAAGGTAGCGATACTGGTCTTGATTCTGATCATATGAATAAATTCCTTTTTTCTAAGCGATGAATCAGTTCGAACAATGTCACCGGTAATTTTTATTATTACCGGTATTAATCAGCCTGCTTGGGAGAAGTTTCCCTGATGAGCTGGCTAAAAATTAATCATGGCTATATTTCAATAGTCATAATTCATGTGAATTGATTTTAGTCAAAAAATATTTTTAATGATTGATTTACCAAATAATGAAGCGTTTCAGCAGAAGTTTCTCTTATTCCACTGACAATACTAGCAGGCTTCCGGTTGCAGCCTGTCGCTGGTAAAGTGAGCAACCGATACCGAGATGTGGCCAGAAGGGAATTCAGTGTGACCGAGCGTATTGATTATCAGGCTGAAAAATACAGCTTTACTGAGGCGACTGAGAGTTCTCGTCTTACCGGCCAATGGGCTGATGTTATTGCTGAATGTCGAGTATTGAAGGCAGGTCCAGAAGAACGTCTGCGTATTGCTTTATTGAATGTGGACTACGTGACCAGTTTTGAGTTGCCTTTCCGCCTGTTATTACTCCGTACCCCGCAACTGATTGCCAGCGTACGTGAAGAACTGCAGCTTAGTCAGAAAAACGTCATCTTTAACGGCAAACGCTTTGGTTGTGTTTATAGCCTGAAAGCCAGTCTCAGCGGGATACCGGATGATTTTCAGTACCGTCTGTCACATCGCATCCGGCGCATTAGTCCTGCAGGTTCAAGCGAAGCGCCATATCAGCAGATAGCTAAAACTGTAAAAGCGCCACGCGAACGCCTGAAGCTGGCACTGGAATCGGGCCTTGATGTCACTGCGCTGGACGGGCTTTTCTGGTTTGGCAGCCAACGTATTGCCGCTGATGTGCTAAGGCTGAGAAAAGCAGGGATGCGGATAGCGACAGAGCAGACAGTGGTGTCCGACAATCTTACTGCAACAGTGAGGAATGTGCCGTTTTACCGTCTGGCCCAGAGATGAACTGACTGGTAAATGAAAGAATTTTAACTGGAAGCATAAGAGTTCATGGTGTCCCCTGCAGGAATCGAACCTGCAACTAGCCCTTAGGAGGGGCTCGTTATATCCATTTAACTAAGGGGACGAAGCGGCACGAGTATAGCGTTTTTTACTCACAACGGTAAGTCTCAGGCCGCCCGACTGCTCAAACAGTCACCATTCAGGCCTGTTTTTTCTGGTTTTTCTGCTTTTGCTCATCACGCTTTGCTTGCAACCAGGCTTCTTCCTTGCGTTTGTTGCTCATATCATTGCGGATCTGCGCATGGCTCATCAGCGCGAAAATAAACGTTCCGCCACAGATATTCCCTGCGAGCGTTGGTAGCGCAAAGGGCCAGAAAAAATCACTCCAGTGCAGCGTGCCATTAAAGACCAGATAAAGAATTTCCACCGAGCCGACGACGATATGCGTGGTATCGCCTAACGCAATCAACCAGGTCATCAGAATAATGACCACAATTTTTGCCGCTCCGGCGGCGGGGAACATCCACACCATCGTGGCAATTAACCAGCCAGAAATGATGGCGTTGGAAAACATCTCTGTTGGCGTATTTTTCATCACATCCATACCAATTTTCACGAAGGCATCGCGGGTCTCTTCATCAAAAATCGGCATATGTTCAAACGCCCATGCTGCAACCCCGGTGCCAACAATATTACCCAGCAGAACTACGCTCCACAGACGCATCAACAGGCCAAAATTGCCGAGGGTAGGGTTTTGCATCACTGGCAGTACGGCGGTGACGGTATTTTCGGTAAAGAGTTGCTGGCGGGCCATAATGACAATAATAAAGCCGAAGGTATAACCGAGGTTCTCCAGTAAAAATCCCCCTGGCACGCCTTCCAGCTGTACGTGAAAAATCCCTTTTGCCAGTAGCGAGGCGCCCATCGACAGTCCTGCTGCGATGGCTGACCACAGTAGCGCCATTGCGTCGCGCTCCATCTCTTTCTCCCCATCCTGGCGAATATGTTCATGGATTGCCATGGCGCGGGAGGGGAGTCTGTCCTCATCAAGCTCTATCTTTTTCCCTGTTAGCTTTTCATCGCTTTCCACCTCGAGTTCGTCGCTGTGTCGATCAATCTTATCTTTCTTGATGTCATTCATGGCCGAATCCTGAATAAGCACGTATTGCTAAAGCGTAGCGGCTTTTGTCCGAAAATCAGCGGGAGAAAGTCTGAGATAGCAAAAATAGTAACGTTTGTTTTTATCGGGTTAGTTAGAATAGAACCGCCGCGGAGTGCGCATTACCAGGCTATGATCAAATCAGTAAGACAGGGTATATAGACATCATTTGACGTGCTGTTACAATCGCTCACATCTAAGCAGGCGGATACGTCATCGTTCCGTCATGGATGGCAATCAGCGATAGCCATAAAACACAGGGAGACACTTATGAAGCTTCGCCTGTCGGCGCTTGCGCTGGGAACCACACTTTTGGTGGGGTGTGCGAGCTCCGGTACTGAACAGCAGGGGCGTTCGGACCCATTTGAAGGGTTCAACCGCACCATGTACAACTTCAACTTTAATGTTTTAGATCCATATGTTGTTAGACCCGTAGCTGTTGCCTGGCGTGATTATGTTCCGCAGCCAGCGCGTAATGGTTTAAGCAACTTTACGGGGAACCTTGAAGAGCCGGCCGTCATGGTCAACTATTTCCTGCAAGGCGATCCTTATCAGGGAATGGTGCACTTTACCCGTTTCTTCCTGAATACCCTGTTAGGTATGGGCGGCTTTATAGATGTGGCAGGTATGGCTAATCCGAAGTTGCAGCGCGTTGAACCACACCGCTTTGGCAGTACGTTAGGCCATTATGATGTTGGTTACGGGCCGTATATGCAGCTTCCGTTCTACGGTAGTTTCACACTGCGTGATGATGGCGGCGATATGGTCGATACGCTGTATCCGGTACTGTCCTGGCTGACCTGGCCGTTGTCGATAGGCAAATGGACGGTTGAAGGGATTGAAACCCGTGCGCAATTGCTCGACTCTGACGGTCTGCTGCGTCAGTCTTCCGATCCTTACATCATGGTGCGTGAAGCTTACTTCCAGCGTCATGACTTTATTGCGAACGGCGGGAAACTCAAACCAGAAGAAAACCCGAACGCGAAAGATATTCAGGACGATTTAAAAGAGATCGATTCTGAGTAAGGAATTGGACAAATAAAAAGGTGAGCTAAAAAGCTCACCTTTTTTACGTCTGAAGAAAATCAGAATGCGTAGTTGAAGTTTGTACCAAACAGCCAGGCTTTACCTTCAGAGTCGAAAGTATAGTCGCCTTCTTGCACTGTTACTTTTTGTCCGTGCATGTAAGACACACCGACGTCGATAGAGGCATCGTCATTGAACGCATAAGTTGTACCCGCACTCAGCCACAGGCGGTCCTGATCCGGAATGGAGATGGAACGCTTGCTTGCTGGAACAGGGCTATCGTCATAGGCGATACCGGTGCGGAAGGTCCAGCTTTTATCCATGTAATAAGTGGTACCCAGCGCGATGCGGTAAGAATCTTTGAAGCCTTCTTCTTTATAGAACAGTGTCTGTCCATCGGAACCTGTTGCTTTCAGCTCCTGGAACTGACTCCAGCTGGTATAGGCCATGCTGTAGTGGATAGCCCACTGTGGTGCAATACGGTTATAACCTGACAATTCCCACATTTCAGGCAGGTTAAGCGTCAGAGAACCCGGGACGGTGGCATTGGTCGTTCCCCATGGGAATGTAGTGCCAGCGCCTGGTATAGCGTTCGCCTGGGTACGGATGCCACTCTTATAATCGCCATCAAAATCAATTTTAACTTCAGAACGGTACGTCAAACCATAACGGTTATTTTTATCCAGTTCGTACAGAATCCCGGCGTTCCAACCGTAGCCCCATTCGTCCCCTTTCAGGCTGGCAATTTTGTTGCTGACCTTCGGTAATGCAGCCGTCTGCTCGCCGGAATAACGCTCAATTTTTGCATCAGCATAAACGGCGTTAAAACCGAGACCGAAGCTCCAGCTATCATTCAGACGGTAGGCGCCGCTCAGGTTAAGGTTGACCGTTTTCAGGTCGGTCTTACCGCCGTATTCACCGACGATGTAGCTGTCGTTAAATTCGGTAGCCAGACCATAGTTTGAGGTAACGGAAGCACCCCAACCAAACTGTTCGTTAATAGGCATCACGAAGTGAGCATTCGGAACCCACGCCGTAGGCGCGATGTTATCCGCATCAGTGCTGCGTCCGGTGTATGGCGATTTACCGGAAATATTAACGTCTGGATCGATATAGACCGCGCCCGCAGAAAAAGTAGGGCGATCGAACATCATAATCAGTGCCGGGTTACGACTGGCGTTACCTGCATCATCTGCAATTGCGCCTTCACCCGAATATGCCCGGCCAAGGCCAGAGGAAGAAAATTCGTTTAACTGAAAGCCTGCAGACCAGGCCTGTGTGGAGATAATTGCCACTGCGACTGCGAGAGCAGACTTTGTAAACAGGGTTTTCTGGCTCATGACCATAACCTCATAGATTTATTTTTATACAAACAATGTTACATACCGTAACAGGAGCGCGAAGTGTAGGGTCTGAGGTACGACTTAGAAATCAGACCAGTGCCGAGAGTATAGGTCTGACCAGCTGAAATGTTGCAAGTATGTTTATAAATATTTTCAAACTTGATCAAAGAAACGCGATCCAGCTGGCAAAATTGCGGGGGCGCGCACTCACCTGTTTGGGCGATTTTTGTTTTAGATCATTTTTAAGTGTGATTTCGGTCACTTATCGCATTTCATACAATTAACGACTGGAGAGGCGAATAATGGGAGCGTAAAATATCCCTATCGTTTATCTGGCACCTCAGGTGCGAATACAGAGGAAATCTACAATGAGTAAATGCAGTGCTGATGAAACCCCGGTTTGCTGCTGTATGGATGTTGGCACCATCATGGACAACTCCGACTGCACCGCGTCTTACAGCCGTGTGTTCGCGAATCGCGCAGAGGCAGAAGAAACACTGGCCGCTCTGACTGAAAAGGCGCGTGGTGTGGAATCTGAGCCTTGCCAAATCACCTCTACCTTTACTGAAGAGTCAGAAGGTGTGCGTCTGGATATCGACTTTGTTTTTGCCTGTGAAGCTGAAACGCTGATTTTCCAACTGGGCCTGCGTTAATTCCCCCTTCTGCAAAAGCCCTTGCTATCTGATAGCAAGGGCTTTTTCGTAACTGTCAGTGATTATTCACTGTGTCTTAGCTCCCACTTTCTTTTCTCTCCGCTTGGCTAAATGTAAAAAATTGGTTAAGACTATGATCAGGTCAGACCACTTATTTTATTTTTTTACAGGGGAGTGTTATGAGTCAGGCTTTACCGCTGGTTACCCGCCAGGGCGACCGTATTGCCATTGTAAGTGGATTGCGTACGCCATTTGCTCGTCAGGCTACCGCGTTTCATGGCATTCCCGCCGTTGATTTAGGAAAAATGGTCGTCGGTGAGCTGCTGGCGCGCAGCGAAATACCTGCTGATGTGATTGAGCAACTGGTTTTTGGTCAGGTGGTGCAAATGCCTGAAGCGCCAAATATTGCTCGTGAAATTGTGCTGGGAACCGGCATGAATGTGCACACGGATGCCTACAGCGTAAGCCGAGCCTGTGCTACCAGCTTCCAGGCAGTGGCGAATGTCGCGGAAAGCTTGATGGCGGGGTCTATTCGTGCGGGAATTGCGGGTGGTGCGGACTCCTCGTCAGTCTTGCCTATTGGCGTCAGTAAAAAGCTGGCGCGGGTGCTGGTGGATGTCAATAAGGCCCGGACTACCGGTCAACGCCTTAAACTCTTTTCCCGATTGCGCTTACGTGACCTGATGCCTGTGCCGCCTGCCGTCGCCGAGTATTCCACCGGTTTGCGTATGGGGGATACGGCTGAGCAAATGGCCAAAACCTATGGTATTACCCGAGAGCAACAGGATGCCCTGGCGCACCGCTCTCATCAGCGTGCCGCTCAGGCGTGGGCTGAAGGAAAGCTGGCAGATGAGGTAATGACTACCTACGCGCCGCCGTTTAAAGATCCTTTTTCGGAAGATAACAATATTCGCGGTAACTCTACGCTGGCGGATTACGCCAAACTACGTCCGGCGTTTGACCGCAAGCACGGCACCGTCACCGCAGCAAACAGTACCCCGCTAACGGACGGCGCAGCCGCCGTGATTATGATGACGGAGTCGCGTGCGAAAGAGTTGGGACTGGTGCCGCTGGGATACCTGCGTAGTTTTGCTTTTACCGCCATCGATGTCTGGCAGGACATGCTGCTGGGACCAGCGTGGTCAACGCCGCTAGCCCTGGAGAGAGCGGGTCTGACCATGGCAGATTTAACCCTGATCGATATGCATGAAGCCTTTGCCGCGCAAACGCTGGCGAATCTTCAACTGCTGGGTAGCGAACGTTTTGCCCGCGACGTGCTGGGCAGGGCGCATGCCACTGGCGAGGTTGATGACAGTAAATTTAACGTGCTGGGCGGATCGATTGCCTATGGACACCCTTTCGCCGCTACTGGCGCGCGCATGATCACCCAATCTCTCCATGAATTACGACGTCGTGGCGGTGGTTTTGGTTTAGTGACCGCCTGTGCAGCTGGTGGTCTGGGCGCAGCCATGGTTCTGGAGGCGGAATAATGGAAATGGCATCGGCTTTTACACTAAACGTACGTCTGGATAACGTTGCTGTTGTCACCATTGATGTGCCCGGAGAGAAAATGAACACCCTGAAAGCGGAGTTTGCTTCTCAGGTACGGGCTATTCTGAAACAAATTCGCGATAACAAAGCATTGCGCGGCGTGGTGTTTATTTCGGCTAAACCCGATAACTTCATTGCCGGGGCGGATATCAATATGATTGGTAGCTGTCGCAGCGCACAGGAAGCCGAAACGTTGGCCCGTCAGGGGCAGCAGATGATGGCGGAAATTAATGCCTTACCGATCCCGGTTATCGCCGCGATTCATGGCGCATGCCTCGGCGGTGGCCTGGAGATGGCGCTGGCGTGCCACAACCGTATTTGTACCGATGATGTTAAAACCGTACTGGGTTTACCGGAAGTACAACTTGGCTTGTTGCCTGGCTCCGGTGGTACGCAGCGGCTGCCGCGCCTGATTGGCGTCAGTACCGCACTGGATATGATCCTCACCGGAAAACAATTACGTGCAAAACAGGCGCTGAAAGTTGGTTTAGTGGATGAAGTTGTACCGCATTCTATTTTGCTGGAAGCGGCCGTTGAACTGGCTAAAAAGGACAATTTTGCGCACCGAACGCTGCCCGTGAGAGAGCGGGTGTTGGCGGGGCCACTGGGGCGAGCGCTGTTGTTCCGCATGGCCAGTAAAAAGACGGCGCAAAAAACGCAAGGTAACTACCCTGCAACAGAACGTATTCTTGAAGTCATCGAAACCGGGCTAGAGCAAGGCAGCAGCAGCGGTTACGACGCTGAGGCCCGCGCGTTTGGTGAGCTGGCGATGACATCCCAGTCTCAGGCGCTACGGCATATCTTTTTTGCCAACACCGATGTGAAAAAAGATCCCGGAAGTGATGCGAAACCTGGCCCGCTAAACAGCGTAGGTATTTTGGGTGGCGGTCTGATGGGCGGCGGTATTGCCTACGTGACGGCCTGTAAAGGCGGCTTGCCTGTGCGCATCAAAGATATAAACGCTAAGGGAATCAACCACGCGCTGAAGTACAGCTGGGATCAGCTTGAAACGAAGGTTCGCCGCCGTCATATCAAAGCCAGTGAACGCGATAAACAACTGGCGCTGATTTCGGGATCGATCGACTACCGTGGCTTTGCGCATCGCGATTTGATTATTGAAGCCGTGTTTGAAGATCTGTCGCTAAAACAACGGATGGTGGCAGAAGTTGAGCAAAATTGCGCACCTCATACCATTTTTGCTTCTAACACCTCATCTTTGCCCATTGGCGATATTGCCGCGAACGCTGCCAGGCCTGAACAAGTGATTGGTTTACACTTTTTCAGTCCGGTGGAAAAAATGCCGTTGGTCGAAGTGATCCCACATGCCACGACCTCTGAACAGACGATTGCAACTACCGTTAAGTTAGCGAAAAAACAGGGCAAAACGCCGATAGTGGTCAGAGATAAGGCCGGCTTTTACGTTAACCGTATTTTAGCGCCTTACATTAACGAAGCGATTCGTATGTTGACCGAAGGCGAGCGGGTCGAAACCATAGACGCCGCGCTGGTTAAGTTTGGTTTTCCTGTTGGGCCAATCCAACTTTTGGATGAGGTCGGAATTGATACGGGCACTAAAATTATACCAGTGCTTGAAGCTGCATATGGAGAACGTTTTAGCGCGCCTGCAAATGTTGTTGCTTCAATTTTGAATGACGATCGCAAAGGTAGAAAAAATGGTCGGGGTTTCTATCTTTATGGTGTGAAAGGGCGTAAAAGCAAAAAACAGGTCGACCCTGCAATTTATACGCTTATTGGCGTCCAGGGTCAGGGCCGACTTACCGCCGCGCAGGTAGCAGAGCGGTGCGTCATGTTAATGCTCAATGAAGCAGCCCGTTGCTTCGACGAGAAGATAGTCCGCAGCGCACGTGATGGCGACATCGGCGCTGTATTTGGTATTGGTTTTCCGCCATTCCTCGGCGGTCCGTTCCGGTATATGGATTCTCTCGGCGCGGGTGAAGTGGTTGCGGTTCTGCAACGGCTGACCACGCAATACGGCTCGCGGTTTACACCGTGTGAGCAGTTATTGCAGATGGCGGAACGCAGTGAAAGATTCTGGAATATTGGGGAAACTGACCTGAATTCATGAGGTCAAAAGTAGGATGAATCCGCACTGAATGTATGGGTCGCGCTCAAAATGTAAACAGAGATTGACTATACTTACGCCGTTGAGGTAAAAAACAGCGTTTCATTCGGTGAATGGATAAGGCACAATGCCGGCCACCATATCGTTACCACAGCCAATAGGGGCTGTGAGTATAGGTAGTGGTGATTCTGGTTAACAAAAGCGGTGCAATATGCAAGTTTTTATCATGCGTCACGGCGACGCGGCCCTCGATGCCGCCAGTGATTCGGTTCGTCCCTTAACCTCCTGTGGTTGTGACGAATCTCGCCTGATGGCGAACTGGCTGAAAGGTCAAAAAGTGGATATCGAACGTGTTCTGGTGAGCCCGTTCCTACGAGCCGAACAAACGCTGGATGTGGTGGGGGAATGTATGAACCTGCCAACCGGCGTGGATGTTTTGCCGGAGCTGACTCCCTGCGGCGATGTCGGTCTGGTCAGCGCCTATTTACAGGCTCTGGCCAATGAAGGTATCGCCACGGCACTGGTTATCTCTCACTTGCCTTTAGTGGGATATCTGGTGTCTGAGCTTTGCCCTGGTGAAACACCGCCGATGTTTACCACATCAGCGATTGCCAGCGTTACGCTTGATGAGAGCGGGAAGGGTACTTTTAACTGGCAGATGAGCCCGTGTAACCTGAAAATGGCAAAAGCGATTTAAACAGGCCGGATAAGGCGCAGCCGCCACCCGGAAAATCAAAGAGCCGCAAATGCGGCTCTTATTGTTTTTTTGCATCACGGAAGTTCGGGCGGTAGCCACTCTTCCACTTCAATCAGCACCAGCAACGCGGCGTCGCCACCGTATTCTTTCGGCGCCTGATGAAAGGCCATCACGTGTGGATGCTGGGCTAACCAGAGCGGCGTTTGTTGCTTAAGAATATGCTTCCCGTGACCATGCATCACGCAGGCGCAAAATACATGCTCACGACGACAGGCGGCAATCAGCGCACCTAACTCTTGCTTGGCCTGCTGCTGAGTCAGGCCATGCAGATCGAGAAACAGCTCCGGGGAGTAATCACCACGGCGCATTTTCTTCAGTTCGAAATGGCTGACGTCGGCACGCAGGTATCTTACCGGGCCGTCCGTATTCAGCAGCGGCTGAAACTCATCCGAGAAATAGTGGCTGGCATCAGCCTGCTCCTGTAGCAGTCTTTTAACCGGAACCTCGGCAATTTTTTTACGTGGAGGTCGGTGAACAATGGTGTCCTGTTTAATTTTACGCGTGCCGGTCATCAGCTGGCGAAACAGCGTCTGATCCTCCTCGCTGAGCGATGTTTTCTTTTTCATTCGAGAGTCTCAACTTTTATTTTCCGTTAGTTTAACCCGACTCGGCGGGCATCCGATCGCTTAAAACGCAATTTTCGCGCTCAGGCCCCGTGTGAATGCTGATTTATCGCCGTCTTCGTGGCAAACTAGCCGCCGAAATTAATACGAGCATGCCCTGGAGGAATACGTGGATAAAATTTTCGTCGATGAAGCAGTGAGTGAACTGCATACCATTCAGGACATGTTGCGTTGGGCGGTCAGCCGTTTTAGCGCGGCGAACATCTGGTATGGCCATGGCACGGATAACCCATGGGACGAGGCTGTACAACTGGTGCTGCCGTCACTTTATTTGCCGCTGGATATTCCAGAAGATATGCGTACCGCACGTCTGACATCCAGCGAGCGTCATCGTATTGTTGAACGCGTGATTCGCCGCGTCAACGAGCGCATTCCGGTTGCTTATCTGACCAACAAGGCCTGGTTCTGCGGGCATGAGTTCTATGTTGATGAACGCGTGCTGGTTCCGCGTTCACCGATTGGCGAGCTTATCAATAACCGCTTTGCGGGCCTTATCAATGAGCAGCCGCAGCATATCCTCGATATGTGTACCGGCAGCGGCTGTATCGCCATTGCCTGCGCCTATGCCTTCCCGGAAGCCGAAGTGGATGCAGTAGATATTTCCACTGACGCGCTGGCGGTGACCGAACACAATATTGAAGAACACGGTCTGATCCATCACGTCACGCCGATCCGTTCCGATCTGTTCCGCGATCTGCTGAAAGTCCAGTATGACCTGATTGTGACCAACCCGCCGTATGTCGATGCGGAAGATATGTCCGATCTGCCAAACGAATATCGTCACGAACCTGAGCTGGGTCTGGCGTCCGGCACCGATGGACTGAAACTTACCCGCCGCATTCTGGGGAACGCCCCAGACTACCTGTCAGATAACGGTATTCTGATTTGTGAAGTCGGAAACAGCATGGTACATCTGATGGAGCAGTATCCGGATGTACCGTTCACCTGGCTGGAGTTCGACAACGGCGGTGACGGCGTATTCATGCTGACCAAAGAGCAGTTAGTTGCTGCTCGTGAGCACTTCAGCATTTATAAAGACTAATTACACGCGCACATACACAACACTCATAACGGAGCCGTGATGGCAGGAAACACAATTGGGCAACTCTTTCGCGTAACCACTTTCGGCGAATCACACGGGCTGGCGCTCGGTTGTATTGTCGATGGTGTTCCGCCGGGCATTTCTCTGACAGAAGCTGACCTGCAGCACGATCTCGACAGACGCCGTCCGGGCACATCGCGCTACACTACGCAGCGTCGTGAGCCGGATCAGGTGAAAATCCTCTCCGGGGTGTTCGAGGGCGTTACCACTGGCACCAGCATTGGCCTGCTGATCGAAAATACCGATCAGCGTTCACAGGATTACGGCGCGATTAAGGACGTTTTTCGTCCAGGGCACGCCGACTATACCTATGAGCAAAAATATGGCCTGCGCGACTACCGTGGCGGCGGACGTTCTTCCGCACGTGAAACAGCGATGCGCGTGGCGGCCGGAGCGATTGCCAAAAAATATCTGGCGGAAAAATTCGGCGTTGAGATTCGCGGCTGCCTGACGCAGATGGGTGATATTCCGCTGGAGATCAAAGACTGGTCCCAGGTGGAACTTAACCCGTTCTTTTGCCCGGACCCGGATAAACTCGACGCGCTGGATGAACTGATGCGCGGGCTGAAGAAAGAAGGTGACTCCATCGGAGCGAAGGTGACCGTTGTTGCACGCGGTGTACCTGCGGGTCTCGGCGAACCTGTATTCGACCGCCTGGATGCCGACATCGCCCATGCGCTGATGAGCATTAACGCCGTTAAGGGCGTTGAGATTGGCGACGGATTTGACGTTGTTGCGCTGCGCGGCAGCCAGAACCGAGATGAAATCACCAAAGAAGGTTTCCAGAGTAACCATGCGGGCGGCATTCTGGGTGGGATCAGCAGCGGGCAACAAATCATTGCTCATATGGCGCTGAAACCGACGTCCAGTATTACCGTTCCTGGGCGCACTATTAACCGCTTTGGTGAAGAAGTCGAAATGATCACTAAGGGTCGTCACGATCCGTGCGTTGGGATCCGCGCCGTACCGATCGCCGAGGCGATGCTGGCGATCGTATTGATGGATCACCTGCTGCGTCAGCGGGCGCAAAATGCGGACGTGAAGACCGATATTCCACGCTGGTAAGAGATGAAAAAAACGGCACTTGCGGCGCTGGCTCTGTTTGCCAGTACCGCCTGTCTGGCGGCAACGCCCTGGCAGAAAATTACCCATCCGGTTGCGGGCAGCGCGCAGTCTATCGGCGCGTTTTCCAATGGCTGTATCGTTGGCGCAGATACGCTGCCTGTCCAGTCAGAACATTATCAGGTGATGCGCACCGATCAGCGTCGTTACTTTGGCCATCCGGACCTGGTGAGGTTTATCCAGCGTCTGAGTAATCAGGCCAATAGTCAGGGGCTGGGCACGGTGTTAATCGGCGATATGGGTATGCCGGCCGGTGGGCGATTCAATGGCGGTCACGCCAGCCACCAGACAGGACTGGATGTGGATATTTTCCTGCAACTGCCCAAAACGCGCTGGACCCAGTCGCAACTGCTGCGGCCGCAGGCGTTAGATCTGGTCTCACAGGACGGCAAGCGTGTTGTGCCGTCACTGTGGAAACCGGAGATTTTCAGCCTGATTAGGCTGGCTGCAAAAGATAATGAAGTAACGCGTATTTTCGTGAATCCGGCGATTAAGCAACAACTTTGTCTGGATGCAGGGACCGACAGGGACTGGTTGCGTAAAGTGCGGCCGTGGTTCCAGCATCGTGCGCATATGCACGTGCGGTTACGTTGTCCTGCGGACAGCCTTGAGTGCGAAGATCAACCGTTACCGCCACCGGGTGACGGCTGTGGCGCAGAGCTGCAAAGCTGGTTCGAACCTCCAAAACCTGGAACCACCAAGCCTGAGAAGAAGACACCGCCGCCGTTGCCGCCTTCCTGCCAGGCGCTACTGGACGAGCATGTACTCTAATGGACCATTTTGCCTCTCTGTTTATGGTGTCGCCACTGCTGTTAGGTGTGCTTTTTTTTGTGGCGATGCTGGCAGGTTTTATTGATTCTCTGGCCGGAGGCGGTGGTTTACTCACCATCCCGGCATTGATGGCGGCCGGGATGCCACCTGCGCAAGCGCTGGCGACCAATAAGCTGCAGGCCTGCGGGGGATCTATCTCTTCCTCCCTCTATTTTATTCGTCGTGGTGTGGTTAATCTGGCGGATCAGAAGCTCAATATCTTCATGACCTTTATCGGCTCAATGAGCGGCGCGCTGTTGGTTCAGCACGTGCAGTCAGATGTCCTGCGCCAGATCCTGCCGGTTTTGGTTATCTGTATTGGCCTTTACTTCCTGTTGATGCCGAAAATCGGGGAAGAGGACCGACAGCGCCGACTGCACGGTTTGCCTTTCGCGCTGGTGGCCGGGGGCTGCGTCGGCTTTTACGATGGCTTTTTTGGTCCGGCGGCAGGGTCGTTCTACGCGCTGGCTTTTGTCATGCTGTGCGGATACAACCTGGCGAAATCGACGGCCCACGCCAAAGTATTAAATGCCACATCGAATATCGGTGGGTTGTTGCTGTTTGCCCTCGGCGGCAAAGTGATTTGGGCGACCGGGTTTGTGATGCTCATTGGCCAGTTTATTGGCGCACGGATGGGCTCACGACTGGTGCTCAGCAAAGGACAAAAACTCATTCGGCCAATGATCGTTATTGTCTCCGCCGTGATGAGCGCCAAGCTACTTTATGATAATCATGGACAGGAGATTCTCCACTGGCTGGGGATGAACTAATGAATAATACGCATCACTACGAACAGTTAATTGAGATTTTTAACGGCTGCTTTGCCGATGAATTTAATACCCGTCTGATTAAAGGCGACGACGAACCGATCTATCTTCCTGCGGATGCGGAATTGCCGTATCACCGTATCGTTTTTGCGCATGGTTATTACGCCAGTGCATTACACGAAATTTCACACTGGTGCATCGCCGGTAAAGCCCGTCGTGAGCTGGTCGATTTTGGTTACTGGTACTGCCCGGACGGACGCGATGCCAAAACACAATGCCAGTTTGAAGATGTGGAAGTGAAGCCGCAGGCGTTTGACTGGTTGTTTTGCATGGCGGCGGGCTACCCGTTTAACGTCAGTTGCGACAACCTGGAAGGGGACTTTGAACCGGATCGCGTGGTATTCCAGCGCCGTGTTCATGCTCAGGTGATGGAGTACCTGGAAAAGGGGATCCCTGAACGTCCGGCGCGTTTCATTAACGCGTTACAGAATTATTATCACACGCCTGAACTTACGGCGGAACAATTCCCGTGGCCTGAAGCGCTCAACTGAAGCCGCTGCCACGTTTACAATGAGGAAAGAAGATGATCGCGGAGTTTGAATCACGCATTCTGGCATTAATCGACGATATGGTAGAGCACGCCAGCGATGATGAGTTATTTGCCAGTGGCTATTTGCGTGGGCACCTGACGCTGGCTGTGGCAGAGCTGGATGCTGGCGAGGACCATTCCGCTGAGGCATTGTACGCCAATGTGACCAGCAGCCTGGAAAAAGCCATCAGCGCAGGCGAACTCTCGCCGCGTGACCAGGCGTTAGTGAAAGAGATGTGGGACACACTGTTCCAGAAGGCAACAAAACAATAATTGCAGCGGATTGTGCTGGATGGCGACGCGAAGGCGTCTTATCCGGCCTACGTGGACGGGAGGAGGTAGGCCTGATAAGCGTAGCGCCATCAGGCAATGGTGGGATGGAATCCTATTTCACCGCTTTACCCTTCAGTAACTTCCTTACCCACAAACGATTCGGATTCAGCGCCGCCAGCGTATTGGCATCCATGGGAATTGGTTCATCGCTCATTTGCGATGCCAGAATTTCTGCACACAGCGGGGCAGTACACAGCCCGCGCGAGCCCAGCGCACCCAACATAAATAAATTGGAATACACCGGGGCGTTTACGGCGTGCTCTTTGTCTTCGGCAAGAGTGGCATACTGGCTGAGCGTGGCGTCATAATCCGCGACGTTGCCGACCATCGGCATGTGATCGCGCGTGGCGCAGCGCACTCCACAACGGGCGGCATTGCCACTAACGTCTACTTCTTTTGCCCACGCGGCATTCGGGAAACAATCTATTAAGCGCTGACGGTTTTGCTGCTGATCGTCAGCACGATACACCGTTTCTTCACTTCCGCGATGATAGCTGGCGCCAATGCAGTGCTGCTGGTTTTGCGGGTTGTGCGGCGTGAGGTAGCCGTCATAGCACAGCACCTGGCGCAGCGCTGAAAGCGAAGGCGTAGTAGGAATATGACTCACCTGACCGCCTACGGAGTACACCGGTAGCGACTGCGTTTGCTCAACGCCGTTAATGCGATGCCCGTTAGCCAAAACAACAGCTGCGTGAGTGGCGGTTTCCCCACTGGCAAACGTCAATTGCCAGCTTTCTGTCTGCCGAGACAGCGAGGCCAGCGTATGTTGATACCGGGTGCGTAATCCCTGCGTTGCGGCATAGTCGAATAAGGCGGCGGTTAACTGTGCCGGACACAGCCACCCTCCGGCAGGGTACTGAATCCCACCGCATCCGGTTTCTACGCCGGTTGTTTGTAAAACCTGCTCTGCGTCAACGCTAACGGCGAGCGCATCAGGCAGTTCAAGGGACAGCATTTGGTCGATTTTTTGCTGGCTTTTCTCATCCCATGCCAGTTGCGTCACGCCGCACCAGTCATGCGAAAACTCAATGGGGAGGGCGTCATACAGCCGACGAGCGAAGGTAAACGCGGTGGGGAAAAAGAGATTAATGGCTGCGTCATGCTTGCTGAGTAGCGGATAAAGCGCGCCCTGGCGATTGCCGGATGCACCCCCTGCTGGGTTATCGTCGGCGCAATAGAGAGTGACCTGCCAGCCGCGGCGCAGTAACGCTAACGACAGCAATGCGCTGGCAATCCCTCCGCCAATAATGGCAACTTCGCGTTTATCTGTTCCGGTACGTGCAAACCAGGGTGTCGATGGGGGGAACGTCAGCGTCTGTTCCATTACGCCACAGAGCATTTCGCGTTTGCGACCAAAGCCTTTGCATTTTTGCATCGTAAACCCGGCTTCCTGCAACCCCCGACGCACAAAGCCTGCTGAGGTGAAGGTCGCCAGCGTGCCGCCGGGACGAGCCAGGCGGGCCATTGCGTTAAACAGCGTTGGCGTCCACATATCCGGGTTTTTTGCCGGAGCGAAACCGTCCAGAAACCAGGCGTCCACTTTTTGATTCAGGGAGTCATCGAGCTTGCTGGTCAGTTCGTTAATATCGCCAAACCACAGATCCAGCGTAACGCGTCCATCATCAAGGAGCAGGCGATGACATCCCGCCAGCGGCAGAGGCCATTGCTCTTGCAGAGCCTTGGCCCACGGGGCAAGTTCCGGCCAGTGCTGATGCGCTAATGTCAGATCCTCTCGCGTCAGCGGAAATTTTTCAAAACTGATGAAATGTAATCTTTCCAGGGTAGCATCAGGATGGGTATCGCGAAAATCGGCAAATGCCTGCCACAGCGTCAGGAAGTTAAGTCCGGTGCCAAACCCGCTTTCCGCTACCACGAAGTGGGGGCGTGAATGCGCAGGGAATCGCTGGGCGAGATGATTCCCGCCGAGAAAGACGTAACGTGTCTCTTCCAGCCCGTTATCATTAGAAAAATAGACATCGTCAAAATCTCGGGAAACAGGTGTACCCTCAGCGTTGAATTCAAGGTTTGCAGGTTGTATAGCGTATTGTTTCACGTAAGTTACTCGTCTGGCAGGCTGTGCCCCGATCTTAGCGATGAGTGCCTGGCTGCGCAAATTTCCACACTAAATGGCTGATCGGACTTGTTCGGCGTACAAGTGTACGCTATTGTGCCACTCGAAACTTTAAAATAGTGCGACTTACAGAGGTATTGAATGAAACGTGCAGTGATTACTGGCTTGGGCATCGTTTCCAGCATCGGTAATAACCAGCAGGAAGTCCTGGCATCTCTGCGTGAAGGACGTTCAGGGATCACTTTCTCTCAGGAGCTGAAGGACTCCGGCATGCGTAGCCACGTTTGGGGCAACGTAAAACTGGATACCACTGGCCTCATTGACCGCAAAGTAGTGCGCTTTATGAGCGACGCATCCATCTATGCATTCCTTTCTATGGAACAGGCAGTGGCTGATGCCGGCCTTGCTGCAGAAGATTACCAGAACAACCCGCGCGTTGGCCTGATTGCAGGTTCCGGCGGCGGCTCCCCGCGTTTTCAGGTGTTCGGTGCTGACGCAATGCGTAGCCCGCGTGGTCTGAAAGCGGTTGGCCCGTATGTGGTCACCAAAGCGATGGCATCCGGCGTTTCAGCCTGCCTCGCAACGCCGTTCAAAATCCACGGCGTAAACTACTCTATCAGCTCTGCCTGTGCGACATCTGCGCACTGTATCGGTAACGCGGTAGAACAAATTCAGCTGGGCAAACAGGACATCGTTTTTGCTGGCGGCGGCGAAGAGCTGTGCTGGGAAATGGCGTGTGAATTCGACGCTATGGGCGCGTTGTCCACTAAATACAACGACGATCCATCCAAAGCTTCCCGTACCTATGATGCACACCGTGACGGTTTCGTTATTGCAGGCGGCGGCGGTATGGTTGTGGTTGAAGAGCTGGAGCATGCGCTGGCACGTGGCGCGCACATCTATGCGGAAATCGTCGGTTACGGCGCAACATCCGATGGTGCAGACATGGTTGCTCCGTCTGGCGAAGGCGCAGTACGTTGCATGCAGATGGCGATGCACGGCGTAGACACGCCGATCGACTACCTGAACTCTCACGGTACCTCTACCCCGGTAGGCGACGTGAAAGAGTTGGGCGCAATTCGTGAAGTATTTGGCGACAATAGCCCGGCAATCTCCGCGACTAAAGCGATGACTGGTCACTCTCTGGGTGCAGCTGGCGTACAGGAAGCTATCTACTCTCTGCTGATGCTGGAACACGGCTTTATCGCGCCAAGCATCAACATTGAAGAGCTGGATGAGCAGGCGGCTGGTCTGAACATCGTGACTAAACCGACCGAGCAGACGCTGACCACCGTGATGTCCAACAGCTTCGGCTTTGGCGGCACCAACGCAACGCTGGTCATGCGTAAGCTGTAAGCGTAAGTCTGCAAAATGAGATGCAAAGGGGAGCCGTGAGGCTCCCTTTTTTACTTATTCATCTTTTCATACTCCGGTGCGATCTCCGCAGACCATGCTTTGGCTTGCGCGATGTCACCGGTGCTGTAGATTGGCTGTTCAAAATGATTGCCCAGATCCGTTACGCGATATATTTTCCAGCGACCCTCTTCCCAACGCGTATACACTTCCAGCAGTATGGGGGCTTCGCCTGTCGGTCCACCTAATTGGACTTCCACTTTTTCGCCTCCGAGAAAGGGGTGAGCTGGTCCAACCCGTAACAGCGGGATCCATTCAGGGTCGTAATCCTGCACGTACATAAAGTAGTCAGAATCCAGTATTTCCTGCTCATAAAGACTATCAATCAGCGCCAGACGATTGATAACGTCTTTCGCCACATAGCGTTGCAATAATGCGGATGTGTCATGAGAAGTATCCAGATCTTGGGTAAAGTTGTTCATCCACGCGAGATAGAACTGCTTTACATCTTGTGTGCTGTCACTGCGAGGTGAAGAACAACCACAAAGTAACAAAACCAGAGCAATCAACGAGAACGCTTTCATTATTGTTTCCTGTAAATAGTGTATGACGGTTTTGCCGCCCGATAGCCAGGCCCCGCCCACATATCACGTTGTCTAAAATCGGAGTACCACTCCTGACCGTCAAATATCGCCATATGACCGCTTGGGTTTCCTCCCTCATAAGGTTGAATGACGACGACATCACCTGCTCTGGGCTGTTCAAATGTGCCGATAGGACTGAATCCTGCGTTTTTTAACAGCGGTCCATAATCTTTAGCATGGTAGGTATTTCCAAGAGAAATACCTCCTGCCTGAATGGCTTTGCGGGTAAATTCTGCACAGCGCTTCTGAGAATGCACGCCTGCATGTGATTTCGCATAATTTGTTGCTGCTGTTTTATTCCAGCTCATCATGACCCCTGTTAATGGAATAGGTAATTAGTTCGTGTATTGCTTTAACAGGATTTAATCTGATGGGAATGGCCGATAGTGCTATCAATATCGTAAATATATTTTATTGAGATATTAATCAATCTGTCGGGTAAATTTTAGATAATATATTTATAATTGATGATTATTCTTTGTAACGGTTTTTTTTTGCTGGTTTCGATATATAGCGTGACGGCCAAATTACGTCCGGCGTGGTTTCTAGCGCCTGTGCGATGATCTGTTCTGCTCGGGGCCAACTGCGGGTAAATAAATTTCGTAGCGAATCAGGAGACAAGCCTGCCGAACGTGATAATTCTCTGAGCGTAATGCCTCTTTTTTCCAGTGCACTTTTAATATCTGCACGATGCCAGTCTTGGCTTTTGTGTTCCATTCTGTAATCCTAAGAAGATGTGTTATCGGCGCCGATATTTTTCAGGGTATAAATTAGAAAGAAAAAAGAACGTTACTTTCTTTTTTATCGTAGGAATATTGCCAGAATTAATTTGAAATTTCGCGGAAAAGAAAAATTATTTTTATTTCATCAGCAGAAAGGAAAGAGACTGATGGTAAAAGAGTGGTTCACGGTAAAGGAGTGTCTTGAATTACCGGGGTTTCCTGGAAGCGCACCCGCTGTACGCCTGTGCTTAAATACCTACAGTGAAGGGAAGGAGGGCGTTAAGCGCAAGCGTGCGAAGTCTAAGGCCGAGGAATTCCATATTTCTGTGTTCCCACTGTATGTTCGCTCGTATCTGAATGAAAATGAGAAAACAGTAGTGCCAGAACTCAACATTGTGCAGGAAGCCGAGCCCAAAGAGATTTGGGATATGATGTTCCGGCTCCTGACGCCGCAGCAGCGTGAACAGGTAACCGGGCGGTTCAGAGCGAAAGGCATTGATGCGGTATTTCCCTTTTTGTTCGTTGAGAAGTCACCGCTTTGAAACGCACAGCTATGCTTTCACAGTTGACAGCCAGGGTCACTCGCAGGCAGACTCCAGCTTCAACATTATCCTCTTGATAATGCGTAAGCGTTTAACGTTATCCAACGCACCTTAATCCTGATAGTCAGGTAGAGGGGGCGTGGACATTCCTCGCCTTACTCTGCATTTTGGAGTAACGCATGACAGCTGTAACCCAACAAGAAAAAACACCTTCGGCGAATTTTTCGCTGTTTCGTATCGCTTTTGCGGTTTTCCTGACCTATATGACGGTCGGTCTACCTTTGCCCGTCATTCCTCTGTTTGTGCACCAGGAGCTGGGCTATGGCAATACCATGGTCGGTATCGCCGTAGGCGTACAGTTTCTGGCAACGGTATTAACGCGCGGCTACGCCGGGCGCTTAGCCGATCAATATGGCGCTAAACGTTCGGCGCTACAGGGAATGTTTGCCTGTGGGCTGGCGGGCGCGGCGTGGCTTTTAGCCGCGCTATTGCCTGTCTCTGTCCCCGTAAAATTTGCGTTATTAATCGTCGGGCGTTTGATCCTCGGCTTTGGCGAAAGCCAACTGCTCACCGGAACGCTGACCTGGGGACTTGGGCTGGTCGGCCCGACACGCTCCGGTAAAGTGATGTCGTGGAACGGAATGGCGATTTACGGCGCGCTGGCCGCCGGTGCACCGTTAGGCCTGTTGATCCACAGCCACTTTGGCTTCGCGGCGCTGGCGGGAACCACAATGGTATTACCGCTGCTGGCATGGGCATTCAACGGCACCGTGCGCAAAGTGCCTGCGCATGCAGGAGAACGTCCTTCGTTATGGAGCGTGGTAGGGCTTATCTGGAAACCGGGCCTGGGCCTGGCGCTGCAGGGCGTTGGCTTTGCGGTGATCGGTACCTTTATTTCGCTCTATTTTGTCAGCAACGGCTGGACGATGGCGGGGTTCACCCTGACTGCGTTTGGCGGGGCATTTGTGCTGATGCGCATTCTGTTTGGCTGGATGCCGGACCGGTTCGGCGGCGTGAAGGTTGCCGTTGTCTCTTTGCTGGTGGAAACAGCGGGGCTGATTCTGCTGTGGCAGGCCCCAACAGCCTGGATTGCGCTGCTCGGAGCGGCATTAACCGGGGCCGGGTGTTCGCTTATCTTCCCGGCCTTGGGTGTCGAGGTAGTGAAGCGAGTGCCCGCGCAGGTTCGTGGGACGGCGCTGGGCGGTTACGCCGCGTTTCAGGATATCTCCTACGGTATAAGCGGTCCGGTCGCCGGGGTGCTGGCCACTGCGTACGGTTATCCTTCAGTGTTCCTTGCCGGGGCGATATCCGCCGTGGTGGGGATTATCGTGACGTTACTTACGCTGCGAAAAGGTTAAGCGACCAGCCAGAAAATGGCTAACGCAATTATCAACGCAACAAACAGCAGTCCCGGTCGTGCCGACAGAGATTTAACCGTTTCAATCATCGGCGCGAACGGGCTGTAAATGGGCTGCAGATGACGCGGATCGCTGAGCTCGCGTTCTCGTTCCACGCGACGCAGGAAAATTTGATTGAGCAAGTCCTGCACCTGCACCATGGTCAGAATCGATTGTGGTTGGATCTGATACGTTTGCTGTGCGTACTCTTTTATTGCAGTCAGCTCATTCGGCTCTAATGGCAGCTTCAGCGCCGCCTGGAGCGTTTGTAGCGTTGGGGCGCTTTGCAGGCTGAGCGTCTGGCGCGCCTGCAGCCAGGTGACCAGGTGCGTAAACTGTTTGGCAGGGATCAGCTCACCGCTTTTTACGCCAGACAACTCCAGCATCGACTGCCAGATCATCTTCCCGGATTCTCCCGTGGCCGCCGCCAGTTTGGTAACTAACTGGTTCAGCGTATTGTGCTCTGCGGGGAGCAATGGACGATCGGTGGCCGGGCGCTGCTGCGGCTGCGGTATCGACAGCTGCCCCTGTTGCAGCAGCGTGAGCACGTTCTTTAACTGCTCAGGCGTGAGCTGGCTGAGCGCCGTTTGCCCATACTGCTGACGGATAAAATCACTCACCGCCTGGCGATTATTTCCCTGGCTCAGTAATTCAGTGAGCTGCGAAAGCACCTGACGATTAACATGATTTTGCTGAGCAACCCCCAGTCGTTGGTTAAGGTTTTGCTCAGCGGCTGGAAAGTGACGTGACTGCAGCGGCGTATCACTTTTGACGCCCAGATCGTGCTTCATTCCGGCCCACACTTCAGCACTTTGCTGCTGGGTGAGTGAAATCAAACGGGTAATTAGCCGTTCCAGCACAGTACGTTGTTGCGTGGATAACGGTTGTTCACCCGCAGCGGAAGGGGCATTTTGGCCTTCGCCGGGAGGGCGTGCGGGCGTACCTGAAATGGGCTGCATCATCTCTGTTCCTTAAATCTGTGCTGACCAGGTCTCGCAGTATGCCTGGCGGCGAGATTATGGCACACTTGCCCGGTTAACTCTCGTTCTCAAACAGGTGCGAAAGACGTGAAAATCCTCGTTGATGAAAATATGCCCTATGCCCGCGAATTGTTCAGTCGTTTGGGGGAGGTCAAAGCGGTTCCCGGTCGTCCGATTCCCGTTGCTGAACTGGATGATGCGGATGCTTTAATGGTGCGCTCGGTGACGAAAGTAAATGAATCACTGCTTGGCGGAAAACCGGTTAAATTCGTCGGGACGGCAACCGCTGGCACAGACCATGTGGATGACGCCTGGCTTGCTCAGGCGGGGATAGGTTTTTCCGCCGCACCCGGTTGTAACGCAATAGCGGTCGTAGAATATGTTTTTTCAGCATTGCTGATGCTGGCGGAGCGCGACGGGTTTGCGTTACGCGATCGCACCGTAGGCATTGTGGGCGTGGGGAACGTGGGCGGGCGTTTGCAGGCGCGTCTGGAAGCGTTGGGGATCCGCACGCTACTGTGCGATCCACCGCGAGCCGATCGCGGTGACGAAGGCAATTTCTGCTCGCTGGATGAACTGGTTGAGCAAGCCGATGTGCTGACTTTCCATACCCCGCTGTTTAAAGACGGGCCGTACAAAACGCTGCATATGGCGGATGACGCGCTGATTAGCCGGTTGAAGCCGGGCACTATTCTGATCAACGCCTGCCGTGGGCCGGTCATCGACAATACGGCATTGCTGAACCGATTGAATGCCGGTCAGTCGCTGAGCGTTGTGCTGGATGTCTGGGAAGGAGAGCCGGATCTCAATGTGGCGTTGCTGGAGAAAGCTGATATCGGTACGGCGCACATTGCCGGGTATACCCTCGAAGGAAAAGCGCGTGGCACCACGCAGGTCTTTGAGGCCTATAGTAAGTTTATTGGTCATGAGCAGCACGTTGCGCTCAGTACCCTGTTACCCGCGCCGGAATTTGGTCGTATCACCCTGCATGGCCCGTTAGATCAGCCAACGCTGAAAAGGCTGGTGCATTTAGTGTATGATGTGCGCCGCGATGATGCGCCGCTGCGTAAAGTCGCTGGAATTCCGGGTGAGTTTGATAAACTGCGTAAAAATTACCTTGAGCGTCGTGAATGGTCGTCTTTATATGTGATGTGTGACGACGCAACGGCTGCTGCCTTATTGTGTAAGCTGGGTTTTAACGCTGTTCATCATCCGGCACATTAATGTCTTCTTAATGCTCCCTGTCGAATAATGCGACAGGGACGCTTACGTATTTCTTGGAGTAAATCACCATGTCTGAAGGCTGGAATATTGCCATTCTGGGCGCAACGGGCGCCGTAGGCGAAGCCCTGCTCGATACGCTGGCTGAACGCCAGTTCCCGGTCGGTGAAATTTATGCGCTGGCGCGTAATGAAAGCGCCGGTGAGCATCTGCGTTTTAACGGTAAATCGGTCATAGTGCAGGACGTTGCAGACTTTGACTGGACGCAGGCACAGTTGGCATTTTTTGTTGCGGGCGCTGAAGCCACCGCCGCATGGGTAGAAGAAGCCACTAATGCGGGTTGCCTGGTGATCGACAGCAGCGGTCTGTTCGCGCTTGAGCCTGACGTTCCGCTGGTGGTTCCGGACGTTAACCCGTTCGTGCTGGCGGATTACCGTAACCGCAATGTGATTGCGGTGCCTAACAGCCTGACCAGCCAACTGCTGTCTGCGCTGAAACCATTGATTGATGACGGTGGGCTTTCGCGTATTACCGTGACCAATATTATTTCAGCTTCCGCTCATGGCAAAAAAGCGGTGGATGCGCTGGCCGGACAGAGTGCAAAACTGCTTAATGGCATCCCGATTGACGAAGATGATTTTTTTGGCCGCCAGTTGGCATTCAACATGCTGCCGTTGCTGCCCGATCGCGAAGGTAGCGTGCGTGAAGAGCGTCGTATCGTCGATGAAGTGCGCAAAATTATGCAGGACGACGGCCTGCTCATCTCCGCCAGCATTGTGCAGTCCCCGGTATTTTATGGTCACGCACAGATGGTGAACTTTGAGGCCCTGCGCCCGTTGGCGGCGGAAGAAGCACGCGACGCTTTTTCACGCGCAGAGGACGTGGTGTTGTCGGAAGAAACCGATTTCCCGACCCAGGTTGGCGATGCGTCGGGCACGCCGCACCTTTCTATTGGCTGTGTGCATAACGATTACGGTATTCCGGAACAGGTTCAGTTCTGGTCTGTGGCAGACAACGTGCGTTTTGGCGGCGCGTTAATGGCGGTGAAAATTGCGGAAAAACTGGTGCAGGAGTACCTGTACTAATGTCTGACCAGCAACAGCAGTCAACCCATAAAATTGCGCTGGGCATTGAGTATGACGGCAGCAAATATTATGGGTGGCAGCGCCAGAACGAAGTGCGTAGCGTTCAGGAAAAACTGGAAAAAGCGCTCTCTCAGGTGGCGAATGAACGCATCAATGTTTTTTGTGCAGGACGCACGGATGCGGGCGTTCATGGCACTGGGCAGGTCGTGCATTTTGAAACCACTGCCCAGCGTAAAGATGCGGCCTGGACACTGGGGGTAAATGCGAATTTACCTGGTGACATCGCTGTGCGCTGGGTTAAAGCTGTACCCGATGATTTTCATGCCCGATTTAGCGCCACGGCTCGCCGTTATCGCTACATCATCTACAATCATCGGTTGCGCCCTGCGGTTTTGGGTAAAGGGGTAACCCATTACTATGAACCGCTGGACGCTGAGCGTATGCATCGTGCGGCCCAGTGTCTGATTGGCGAAAATGATTTTACCTCGTTTCGGGCGGTGCAGTGTCAGTCGCGCACGCCGTGGCGCAACGTGATGCACATTAACGTCGAACGTTTCGGTGCATATGTGGTGGTGGATATTAAAGCGAATGCCTTTGTACATCATATGGTCAGGAATATTGTCGGCAGCCTGATGGAAGTTGGCGCCAACAACCAGCCGGAGAGCTGGATAGCAGAACTGTTAGCGGCAAAGGACAGAACGCTGGCAGCGGCAACGGCGAAAGCGGAAGGACTGTATCTGGTTGCAGTAGATTACCCAGAGCGGTTCGACCTGCCAAAACCGCCTATGGGCCCGCTATTTCTGGCGGACTAATTTGAGTCGTATAAAGGCAAAACTATGGACCTGATTTACTTTCTTATCGATTTTATCCTGCACATTGATGTGCACCTGGCGGAGCTGGTTGCGGAATACGGTATCTGGGTATACGCCATTCTGTTTCTGATCCTGTTCTGTGAAACCGGGCTGGTGGTGACACCATTCCTGCCTGGTGACTCACTGCTGTTTGTTGCGGGTGCGCTTTCTGCGCTGCCAACCAACGATCTCAATGTTCATCTGATGGTGGCACTGATGATTGTGGCGGCGATTGTGGGCGATGCGGTGAACTACACGATTGGCCGATTGTTCGGGGAAAAACTTTTCAGTAACCCGAACTCCAAAATTTTCCGCCGCAGCTACCTGGATAAAACCCATGCGTTCTACGAGCGTCATGGCGGTAAGACGATTATCCTGGCGCGTTTCGTGCCTATCGTGCGTACATTTGCGCCGTTTGTTGCCGGTATGGGACATATGTCCTACCGTCACTTTGCGATGTATAACGTCGTAGGTGCATTGCTGTGGGTATTGTTGTTTACCTACGCAGGCTACCTGTTCGGCGATCTGCCGATCGTCCAGGAAAACCTGAAATTATTGATTGTGGCGATTATCGTCCTTTCCGTATTGCCGGGGGTGATTGAAGTAATTCGCCATAAGCGTGCTGCGTCACGGGCTGCAAAATAGAAAGTAACTCAGCGGTTCGACCACTTTTTTATCCAAAGTTTCGGGCTGTTATGTTTTAATGTGCAACATTCATGGTCTGTTAGGGGCAAAAATGGCATTATGCGTCCCTTATAACAAAGCTGACTAGGGTTCAGGCAGAAAGGTCACCAATGAGCTGGATTGAACGAATTAAAAGCAACATTACTCCCACCCGCAAGGCAAGCATTCCTGAAGGGGTGTGGACCAAGTGTGATAGCTGCGGTCAGGTTTTATACCGTGCTGAGCTGGAACGTAATCTTGAGGTCTGTCCGAAGTGTGACCATCATATGCGCATGTCGGCGCGCAATCGCCTGCATAGCCTGTTAGATGAAGGTTCTCTTGTGGAACTGGGTAGCGAGCTTGAGCCGAAAGACGTGCTGAAGTTTCGTGACTCCAAAAAATACAAAGACAGACTGGCTTCTGCGCAGAAAGAAACCGGCGAGAAAGATGCGCTGGTGGTGATGAAAGGCACGCTTCACGGTATGCCGGTCGTTGCTGCGGCATTCGAGTTCGCGTTTATGGGCGGCTCCATGGGCTCTGTGGTCGGCGCGCGTTTTGTCCGTGCCGTTGAGCAGGCGCTGGAAGATAACTGCCCAATGATCTGCTTCTCCGCTTCTGGCGGGGCGCGTATGCAGGAAGCGCTGATGTCTCTGATGCAGATGGCGAAAACCTCTGCTGCGCTGGCGAAAATGCAGGAACGCGGTTTACCGTATATTTCTGTACTGACCGACCCAACAATGGGTGGTGTTTCCGCAAGTTTCGCGATGTTGGGCGATCTCAACATTGCAGAACCGAAAGCATTGATCGGCTTCGCGGGTCCGCGTGTTATCGAGCAAACCGTACGTGAGAAACTGCCGCCGGGATTCCAGCGCAGCGAGTTCCTGATTGAAAAAGGCGCTATCGATATGATCGTCCGCCGTCCGGAAATGCGCCTGAAACTGGCAAGTATCCTGGCGAAGCTGATGAATCTTCCTGCGCCGAATCCGGATGAGCCGCGTGAAGGCGAAGTGGTACCTCCGGTTCCCGATCAGGAACCAGAGGCCTGATAGTTTACGCTATGGGTTTCGGGTTGCAGGCAGGCGACAAGAGTGTTGACCCCGATGAGCTTACACCGGTAAGCGATTCGGGAGAGCGAGTACAGCCAACGCATCTGCAACGTGGAAAACAACGTGTAAAAAAGGGCAGGCCGGTTGGCGCTGCCCTTTTGCTTTTCTTAACGTAAAGAATCTACAGGCATCATGGACAATAAACGTATCCCTCAAGCCGCGTCGCCCCTGGCGTCGTGGCTTTCTTATCTGGAAAACCTGCACAGTAAAACCATTGATCTGGGCCTTGAACGCGTCAGCCAGGTGGCGCGTAAACTGGGTGTGTTGAAACCTGCACCATTTGTTTTTACGGTGGCGGGAACCAATGGGAAAGGCACAACCTGTCGTACGCTGGAATCTGTGCTGACTGCGGCAGGCTATAAAGTTGGGGTGTACAGTTCGCCTCATCTGGTGCGCTACACGGAACGCGTACGCGTACAGGGGCGTGAACTGCCGGAATCAGCCCATACCGCCTCGTTTGCTGAGATTGAAGACGCACGGGGTGACATTTCCCTGACTTACTTTGAATACGGTACGTTATCGGCACTCTGGCTGTTTAAACAGGCCCAACTGGATGTCGTTATTCTGGAAGTGGGATTAGGCGGCCGCCTTGACGCCACAAATATCGTCGATGCCGATGTCGCAGTAGTCACCAGTATTGCGCTTGACCATACTGACTGGCTGGGTCCGGATCGCGAAAGTATTGGTCGTGAGAAGGCGGGTATTTTCCGCGCAGAGAAACCGGCCATCGTCGGCGAACCGGAAATGCCTTACACCATCGCGGATGTCGCTCAGGAGTGCGGGGCGATTTTGCAGCGTTGCGGTGTGGACTGGCGCTATGCGGTCACGGAGAACGACTGGTCGTTTACGGATGCTCATGGAACGCTGGCGCACCTGCCGTTGCCGCAGGTGCCACAACCTAACGCCGCAACGGCACTGGCCGCACTGCGCGCAAGCGGCCTTAACGTCAGCGAGCAGGCTATTCGTGACGGTATCGAACAAGCGATTTTACCGGGACGCTTCCAGATTGTGAGCGAGTCGCCGCGGGTGATTTTTGATGTTGCCCATAACCCGCATGCGGCGGAGTATCTGACCGGACGCCTGAAAAAGTTAGTGAAAAGCGGGCGTGTACTTGCGGTTATCGGTATGCTACATGATAAAGATATTGCCGGTACGTTGGCCTGGCTGAAAAGCGTGGTTGACGACTGGTACTGTGCGCCCCTGGAAGGGCCGCGTGGTGCAACGGCGGAACAGTTGCTGGAGCACCTGGGCAAAGGCAACGCTTATGACAGCGTGGCGCAGGCATGGTCTGCAGCACTTGCTGAGGCGAAGCCAGAAGATACCGTGTTGGTGTGTGGATCCTTTCACACTGTCGCACATGTCATGGAAGTAATAGACGTGGGGAGAAGCGGTGGCGAGTAAGTTTCAGAATCGATTAGTCGGCACAATTGTGCTGGTCGCGCTCGGGGTTATTGTGCTTCCCGGGCTGCTTGACGGGCAGAAAAAGCATTATCAGGATGAATTTGCAGCGATCCCACTGGTGCCTAAACCCGGCGATCGCGATGAACCAGACATGATGCCTGCAGCAACGCAGGCGCTGCCGACTCAGCCGCCGGAAGGGGCGGCAGAAGAGGTGCGTGCGGGTGATGCTGCCGCGCCATCGTTGGATCCATCACGTTTGACGACGGCAAACAGCGCGGAGTTAGATCCTGTCCCTGCGCCTGTGGAACCACCGAAACCTAAACCGAAGCCGCAGCCTGTTGCTGTCGCCCCGACGCCAACGCCGGCACCGACTCCAGCGCCGAAACCGGCCGCTGAGGAAGCGCCAGCCCCAACCGGCAAAGCGTACGTTGTACAGCTCGGTGCGCTGAAAAACGCGGATAAGGTCAATGAGATCGTGGGTAAACTTCGTGGCGCGGGCTTCCGGGTATATACTTCCCCGTCAACGCCGGTGCAGGGTAAAATAACCCGCATTCTCGTAGGACCTGACGCCTCCAAAGATAAGCTGAAGAACTCGCTGGGCGAGCTGCAGAAGATCTCTGGTTTGAGTGGGGTGGTGATGGGGTATACCCCTAACTAAGGGATTGCGTTACGTTGCTCTGAAGTAGGCCGGACAAGGTGTTTATACCGCCATCCGGCAGTGCCCGAAGAGGCATAAAATCGTATGGCGTTGAAGATTTTTTCAGCGCCATTTTTATTTACGCGTGGAAAGGAAATCCCTACGCAAACGTTTTCTTTTTCTGTTAGAATGCGCCCCGAACAGGACGACAGGGCGTAAAATCGTGGGACACATATGGTCTGGATTGATTACGCCATTATCGCGGTGATTGGTTTTTCCTGTCTGGTTAGCCTGATCCGTGGCTTTGTTCGTGAAGCATTATCGTTGGTGACTTGGGGTTGTGCTTTCTTTGTCGCCAGCCATTACTACACTTACCTGTCTGTCTGGTTTACGGGCTTTGAAGACGAACTGGTTCGAAATGGGATTGCTATCGCGATACTGTTCATCGCGACACTTATCGTCGGCGCTATCGTTAACTTTGTGATAGGCCAACTGGTAGAGAAAACAGGGCTGTCGGGTACCGACAGGGTGTTGGGGATCTGCTTCGGTGCTTTGCGTGGAGCGTTGATCGTCGCCGCCATACTGTTCTTTCTCGATACCTTTACCGGTCTGTCGAAAAGTGAAGACTGGGGTAAGTCGCAGCTGATCCCGCAGTTCAGTTTCATCATCAGATGGTTCTTTGACTATCTGCAAAGCTCGTCAAGTTTCTTGCCCAAAGTATAAACTTTGGGTCGTTGCTGAACGAGGAAAAGACGTATGTGCGGTATTGTCGGTATCGCCGGTGTTATGCCGGTAAACCAGTCGATTTATGACGCGTTAACGGTGCTCCAGCATCGTGGTCAGGATGCTGCGGGCATCATCACCATTGATGCCAACAACTGCTTCCGCTTGCGTAAAGCAAACGGAATGGTGAGCGATATTTTTGAAGCGCGCCATATGCAGCGTTTGCAGGGCAATATGGGCATCGGTCATGTGCGTTACCCAACGGCTGGCAGCTCCAGCGCCTCCGAAGCTCAACCTTTTTATGTCAACTCACCGTATGGCATCACGCTTGCCCATAATGGCAACCTGACCAACGCGCATGAGCTACGTAAAAAGCTGTTTGAAGAAAAGCGCCGCCACATCAATACCACTTCAGATTCTGAAATTCTGCTGAATATTTTCGCCAGCGAGCTGGATAACTTCCGCCATTACCCGCTGGAAGCCGACAATATTTTTGCTGCCATTGCGGCAACCAACCGCCAGATCCGCGGCGCCTATGCCTGCGTGGCGATGATTATCGGTCACGGTATGGTTGCCTTCCGCGACCCTAACGGTATCCGTCCGCTGGTAATGGGCAAACGCGATATTGGCGATGGCCGTACCGAGTACATGGTGGCGTCTGAGAGCGTAGCGCTGGATACGCTGGGCTTTGAATTCCTGCGCGACGTTGCACCTGGAGAAGCGGTGTACATCACCGAAAAAGGCCAGCTGTTTACCCGTCAGTGTGCTGATAACCCGGTGAGCAATCCGTGTCTGTTTGAATACGTTTACTTCGCACGTCCTGACTCCTTTATCGACAAGATTTCCGTCTACAGTGCCCGCGTAAACATGGGTACTAAGCTTGGCGAAAAAATTGCTCGTGAGTGGGAAGATCTGGACATTGACGTGGTGATCCCAATCCCGGAAACCTCCTGCGATATCGCGCTGGAAATTGCCCGTATTCTCGGTAAGCCGTACCGTCAGGGATTTGTGAAAAACCGCTACGTGGGACGTACCTTTATCATGCCGGGCCAGCAGCTGCGCCGTAAATCTGTGCGCCGTAAGCTGAACGCTAACCGTGCGGAATTCCGTGATAAAAACGTGCTGCTGGTAGATGACTCCATCGTGCGCGGTACTACCTCAGAACAGATTATCGAGATGGCGCGTGAAGCCGGAGCGAAGAAAGTGTATCTGGCATCTGCCGCCCCGGAAATTCGCTTCCCGAACGTTTATGGCATCGATATGCCTACGGCGACCGAGCTGATTGCGCATGGTCGTGAAGTGGACGAGATTCGCCAGATAATCGGCGCAGATGGTCTGATCTTCCAGGATCTGAACGATCTGATTGAAGCTGTCCGCGCGGAAAACCCGGATATTCAGCAGTTTGAATGTTCAGTGTTTAACGGTGTGTACGTTACCAAAGACGTCGATCAGCAATATCTCGATTTCCTCGACTCCCTGCGTAATGACGATGCCAAAGCGGTGTTGCGTCAGAACGAAGCGGAAAACCTTGAGATGCACAACGAAGGTTAATGCTACCGCCAGCGACATTATGTCGCTGGCTTTTATCAAAGGCTCACCACGCCGAAACGAATACTGTATTTTTGTACCTTGTACTGCAACGTCGTTCGGGAAATATTGAGACTTCGTGCGGCTGCTGCAATATTTCCCTGACAGTTATTCAGCGCTGTTTCAATCAGGCTTTTTTCGAACCTGGTCACCCTTGTTTCAAGCGAGCCATCCACCTCTGATTCTGAGCGTGCGGGGCGGCTGACGACGGTAGGGACATCCGCAACGCCTAAGTTTAACTCCTCGTCTTCAAAGATAATCTTTTTCAGCATCCCGTCGTTTTCCTGCATGATCATGCTGCGGACGATAGCATTTTCCAGCATCCTGACATTGCCGGGCCAGGTGTGATTAAGTAAGGCAATACGCGCAGCTTCACTCAGCCCATGAATATCTTGCGGTACGTCATTGCGGTATTTATCGATGAAATAATTAGCTAGCAGCGCAATATCTTCCGGGCGTTTCCGTAAAGGGGGAAGGATGAGCATACCCACATTCAGCCGGTAAAAAAGATCTGCGCGCAGCTTACCAGTCTGGATAAGGTGCGCGGGCGTTTCATTCATTGCTGCTACAATACGTACATCTGAGTGGATTTGTTGTTGGCCGCCCAGGCGCCAGAATGTTTTATCCTGTAAAAAGCGCAATAGTTTACTTTGCATCTCAATAGGCATGGCGTTGAGCTCATCGAGAAAAAGCGTACCGCCGTTTGCCAGTTCCAGATATCCCTGACTATTTTCTGCCCCGGTGTATGCGCCGCGGACAGTACCAAAAAGAGTGCTTTCAACAAGCGTCGGTGGAAGTGCGCCACAGTTAAGAGCAATGAATGGCTTATCGGCGCGTTTACTGCAATGATGGATTAAACGAGAAAAAAGTTCCTTACCGGTTCCCGTCTCACCAACGATGGTCACGGGAATATTGCTTGCCGCCAGACGTTTTGCTTTCGCAATATTACGCAGCATCTCCGGACTCTCAGTAATAATTGCGTGGTGTTTTTCATGGCGATCGGCGTACAGCAAATGGTTAAGCTCTACAACCTGTTCCTGTAACCGCCTGACGCCGGACATGTTCCTGCCAATTTCAATAACGCCAATCATGCTGCCATCACTGGAATAGAGTGGCGCGGTAGTATGCTGATAATCCACCGCCTGACCACGAGCGTTGTAGTAAATCTGGTAATGACCGATATATTCCACACCTTTCTTCAGTGATGAAAGCATGGTGCTTTGCGTCTCTTTCATGCTCGGATAAACATCCAGCATATGTTTACCTAGCGCCTGCTCAATGCTGTATCCGTCAAGATCCGCACTCTCCTGGTTGTAATAGACATACTCACCACGCTCGTTAATAACCGCCAGGGGTTGATGGATAAGATCGAAGAATCGGGAGAACATTTTTAGTGCTGCAGCCAACTCTTCGTTAGTGGAAGCCATTGCCGAATTCCTTTTTCCTTGTTTAATAACATCATTATAAAAGTGACGAATTTTCGTCGTTGTGATGAATAGCACGCTAAATGACAAAGTTCACAATAATTTTATGTATGTAACAGACTGATTTTAATCGAGTTAAATTTTGGCACGCCTGTTGCTATATCCATTGTGAGAATGTGGTCTCTTACATGAAAATAAGCTGAGGATGTTATGACTGATTCGATTATTCAAAACTACAACCAATTACGTGAGCAAGTGATAGAAAACGATCGCCGTTTCCAACAAAAAGAGGGTCACTTGTGTTTTGATGGCGTGGATCTGGATGCTCTGGCACGCAAGTATCCGACGCCGTTCTATGTTTTCTCTGAGTCAGAGATTATTCGTAATATCAACGAAATCCAGCAGGCGTTTGCTGCCCATAAAAATACCAAAACCTTTTTTGCTTCCAAAACCTGCTCAGTGATGGGAGTGCTTCAGGCGATTCGTGATGCAGGAATTTGTGCTGAGGCTAATTCACAGTACGAAGTTCGTAAATGTCTGGAAATCGGCTTTCGTGGCGACCAGATTGTCTTTAATGGTGTAGTGAAAAAACCAGCCGACCTGGAATACGCCATTGCTAACGATCTGTACCTGATCAACGTCGATAGCTTGTATGAACTGGATCACATTGATGCTATTTCCCGCAAATTGAAAAAAGTCGCCAATGTTTGCGTTCGTGTGGAACCAAACGTTCCGTCAGCGACGCATGCAGAGCTGGTGACCGCATTTCACGCAAAATCGGGATTGGATTTGGAACAAGCGGAAGAAACCTGTCGGCGGATCCTGGAAATGCCTTATGTCCATCTTCGCGGTTTACATATGCATGTGGGCGATCAGGTTCCTGAATCTGAACCTTTTGCCAAAGCAACCAAAGTATTGGTGGATGAATCTCGACGTCTGGAAGAGGTTCTGGGGATTAAATTTGACCTTATCAACGTGGGCGGCGGTATCCCTGTCCCCTACAAATATGATGAGGAAAATGGCGATCCGCTTAAAGACAATATGTATGCCGGGATTACGGCACAGGATTTTGCTGATGCGGTTATTCGTGAAGTCCATAAGTGGCGTACGGATGTGGAAATCTGTATTGAGCCTGGGCGTAAGGTTACCGGTTCGGCCGCCGTACTGCTAACAGAAGTCGCCTGTGAAAAACGTAAAACCAACTATGACCTTAACGGCAATGTTGAATGTCACGTTGAGTGGAAGTTTGTTGATGCCGGATACAGTGTGCTTTCAGACAGTCAGCATTTTGACTGGTTCTTCTATGTCTACAACGTTTCCAGAATGACAGATTCGCATGACGCGTGGATCAAACTCGCAGGGCCTCTTTGTGACGGCGGTGATTACTTCCATATGGGCGTGAAGGGGGAGGAGTTCCTGATGCCGAAGAACACGCAAATTGGCGATATCGTCGCATTTCTGGATGCGGGCGCTTACACCATCGAAAGCCAGACGGTCTACAACAATCGCCCGCGCTCTGCTGTCGTGATGATAGACAAAGAGGGAAAAGATCGCTTAATCCGTCGGGAAGACAGTTACGAAGATATGGTCAAGTACGACATTTATTAAATCTCATTATTGGACTTCGGCATTGGCCGGAGTCCATGAGTCAGGTAATTCGAAGAGGGCAGTGATGCCCCTGAATGAATAACAGGAGATGGCCATGAGTAACAATAGTTCTGGCTTGCTTGGCATCAAAGATATCGTCTTTATGAATGTCATTGCCATTCTGAGTTTGCGACAAATACCGAATGTCGCTCCCTACGGCGCTTCAGCAATGCTGTTGTGGGTTATTGCCGCATTCTGTCTGTTCTTTCCGCTGGCGATGGTGTGTGGTGAACTCTCCACCGGTTGGCCGAAAGATGGTGGGATATTTGTCTGGATTAAAGAAGCGTTTGGTAAACGTATCGCGTGGATAGTCGTGGTGTGCTTCCTCTTTTCCTGCGTGTTATTTTTTCCTCTGATGCTGCAATTTGGTTTTACAGCGCTGGGCTACATGATTGGTGACGGTCTGGCTGAGAATAAAGCGTTTATTGGTGTTGGTTCAGCGGTTATTTTCTGGTTGCTGACATTAATGAATATACGCGGCATGGAGTGGACCAAAATTATCAACAGCGTCAGCGCCTGGTGTGGTGTGTTTATTCCTTCTGCGATTTTGATCATTTTGGCTATCGTATGGTTGGCCACCGGACATCCGATGCAAACCGATTACGCGACGGCGGCAAACTGGGTTCCTGACCTGAGTCACTGGGATACCATTGTCTTTCTTTCGAGCATGATGTTTGCTTTTGCTGGTCTGGAAGTTGCGCCGATGATTGCCGGACGCACGCGTAACCCGCAACGTGATTTCCCGCGAGCAATGGCGGTTTCTGCTGTTGTTATTGTGGGTATTTACATGGTGGGAACCTGGGCGTTGAACACGCTGCTGCCTGCGGGGAATACCGACATTGTTGCGGGCGTAATGCAGGCGATGCACGCCGCAGCGGATACGTTACACATGCCGTGGCTGATTCCGGTGATGGCATTCTGTATGTTTTTTGGTGCTCTGGGTCAGATTAACTCCTGGCTGGTGGGGCCTATCTACATGCTTCAGGAAGCCTCACGTGAGGATAATCTGTTAGGCGATAAAATCGCCCAGCTGCACCCGGTCTGGAAAACGCCAGCATTTGCGCTGATCGTGCAGGCAATTATTGTCACTGTTCTGTGCTTCTCAACCTTTATATCCCCGAGCGTTGCTGCGGCGTACTGGATGTTGACCGCACTGACTACAATTACCTACTTCATTCCCTATCTGGTGATGTTCCCGGCATTCTGGCGCTTGCGTCAGACGCAACCGGATACGCCAAGAAGCTTTAAAATACCCGGAAAAGTCCTACCTGCAGTGCTGCCGGCGCTTGGATTTATCTCTATTGCCTTTGCCGTTGCTCTGCTGTTTATCCCGCCTTCACAAATTGATATGGGGGGATATTTCCAGTACGCGGGCAAGATCGTTGGTGGCGCATTGTTGGCCGTTATTGTTGCTGAAAGTATCTACCATCGGGCGCAGAAACGTAATGCTCGAATGAGCATGGCAGGAGGAAAATAAAATGTATATGCCCATCCTGGAAATCAATTTACGTAAGCTGGAAGAAAATGCCCGAACAGAAAAAGCGCTTTTAGCCAGCAGTGGAATTGAGGTCATGGCGGTCAATAAAGTTTTTGATGGATGTGTTGAAACTGCGCAGGCCGTATTTAATGGCGGCATTCAGGTGATAGCAGAATCACGGACCTACAATCTGAAAAAAATCCGTGAAATCGGCTGTACTACCTGTTTACTCCGCAGTCCTTGCCTAAGTGAAATTGAAGACGTTATCCGCTATGCCGATATCAGTCTGAACAGTGAAGCCGTTATCCTGCGCGCTTTATCACAGGAAGCCCAACGCCAGGGGAAAACGCATCAGGTATTGCTGATGGTTGATATGGGGGATTTACGCGAAGGTATCTGGTTCACCGAGTATTCACAAATTCTCAGCACTATCCGGCTTATTCATGAATTACCTTGTCTTGAGCTGTATGGCCTGGGTACCAACTTCAATTGCTATGGTACCGTCCTGCCCACGGTAAAAAATGGTGAAGATTTTCTGGCACTGGCTGCGCGAGTAGAGCAGGACAGCGGCGTGCCAGTGCGCCGACTCTCTGCCGGTAATTGCACCAGCTACCATTTACTGGATAAAGAAATTTGGCCTCAGGGATTGAACCATTTACGGATCGGGGGGTTGCATGAGTTTGGCATTGAATATGTCGAGATGAAGTATCTGAACGAATTTCATCACTCTGCCAAGCCGGTGGAAAAAGCGTGTTCTGATATGTATGTCCTTGAGGCGGAGATTATCGAGCTTAACAGCAAGCCGACAATACCCGTAGGAGAACTTGGCGTAGACGCTTTCCTGCAAACCAAAACCTTTGTTGATTATGGTGTTCGCAAGCGGGCCTTGTTGGCGTTTGGTCGTCAGGACGTACCTTCCGATAACTGTGTGCCCTGCGACGACAATATCACCATCCTTGGACAAACCAGTGACCATACGTTAGTGGATATTGAAGCATGCGAGCAGCCGTTGAAAGTGGGAGATGTCGTCCGTTTTGAACTTGACTATACGGGGCTTCTGATGGCCTGTCAGACGAAGGGCGTTGCCATGAGGTTTATTCAATAAGCCACTGCCGCCACGGTCATTTATCTGTGGCGGCGTCTATGACGTTATCCGGGACAGGGAGTGACCATGAGTACCCTGCAAGTGCTACCGCCCGCCGAGCCTGAAAATGGGTTACGACGAAACCTCAAAAAACGCCATTTGCTGATGATTTCTCTCGGTGGGACAATTGGCACCGGTTTATTTATCGGTATTGCCGAACCGCTCAATAGCGTCGGGCCCGCGGGAACATTACTGGCTTATCTGTTCGCTGGCGCGATTATGCTGGCAACCATGATGTGCCTTGGTGAGCTGTCCTGCGCGTTTCCCCATTCAGGTTCATTCCAGCATTATGCGTTGATGTTCCTGCCCAATCCTATCTGGAGCTATATCATTGGGTGGCTATATTGGCTGAGTTGGGTGTTTTCCCTGGCAGCAGATCTGACTGCTGCGGGTTTCATTGCCCATCAATTTTTCCCTGCTATACCTGTCCACTTTTATTGCCTAATCATCCTTGTCGTACTCACGCTGATCAATTTATGCTCGGCGAAAAGTTTCGGTGAATGTGAATACTGGCTATCAGCGCTTAAGGTTTTTGCAATAGTGCTTTTCATCGTGGCAGGCGGCGTCATGATTTTCTCTCTCTCAGGAGATGCAAACTGGCATCCGACGTTGAAAAGTGATGGTTTGTGGTTTCCCAACGGATGGGAGCAAATTCTGGTTTGCATGACGATAGTCATCTATTCATTTCAGGGGGTGGAACTGGTAGGAAGCGCGGCAGGAGAAACGGAATCGCCGCACTCAGTGTTGCCGAAGGTTATTCAGGGCATTGGTTTGCGAATAATCCTGTTTTATGGTCTGGCGATTGCTGTTCTGGCGCTGGTTTATCCACATGGGAAAGTACCTGATGGAAATAGTCCCTTCGTCTGGGTGTTCTCACACGTCGGTATTCCTAGGGCTGATGTTCTTATGATGCTGGTTATTTTTTCCGCAGCTGTTTCAGCAGCGAACTCAGCAGTCTATGCCAGTTCACGTATGCTATGGTCGATGGCGGGCTCCCGATTTGCCCCTGCACGATTTGGTAAATTAAGCGGTAACGGCGTGCCGGTTAACGCTATTTTACTGACTGTGCTTTTAGCTCTGGTGTCGATGCTGACACGTTATATTCCCGCTCAGCAGTTTTATCTCTATTTAATTGCCAGTACCGGGCAAGTGGGGTGTCTTGCGTGGATAGTTATCGGTTGGTGTCAGTTCCGTTTTCGACAGGCGGTAAATCGCGGAGTGTATCCCGCAAGTCTGGTCAGCTATCGATCACGATTGTTCCCGTGGTTGGCTTGGTTTGTCATCATCACTAATATCGCGATAATCATTGGTACCTGGTTTAGCGGGCAAGGTGGGCTGATTATGCTCATTGAGCTGGTATTGATGGGCATCATTGTAGCGTCATGGTTTTATTTAAAACCAACTGTACGATAAAAAGGCGTTCCCGACTGGCGGGAACGCCTCTGTTTTAAGTCTCGTCGACCCAAATTCGCATTTCGCCTTCGCCGCGGTTGGCCCAGCTAAACCACGGAATAAAGGTCAGCGTCTGCTTCTCAACCGCCGTCTGGCGATTATCAAAGCTGTATAGCGGCTTATCCTCATGCGCGGTTAACACGCGTACTCCTTCCGCCTGTAGCAGCACTTTCCCTTTCAGTAAGCCCACGCCTTGAATCTCACGAAACGCGCTCGCCTTCGGTAGCGACAGGTTGTGCAGCTGTGCGCCGTTATCCGCCTCTTCCAGACAGTAGACTAGCGGCCCGCGCTGAATCACCACTTTACCCGCCGCATGGCGCACTAGCGGATTGGCATACACGCGACGAACGGGCATTGGCAGATTTAGGGTAATGATGTCTCCTTCCTGCCACTGGCGATGCAGGTGCAGATAACCTTTCACTATTTTGCCCTGAGCCGCTTCGCCGTTTACCCGTACCATTGGTACCGCACACCACTCTGGCAGGCGCAGCCGAACCAGCGTTGGCGCACGGGCTTAATGTGGTCGTAAATATGGTTATGCGGAATACTTTTGGGTTGCGTTTCCAGCGGGTTCACATAGAAGAAATGTTTACCGTCCAGCGCCATCCCACCCAGCACCGTGTTGTAAAACGCGCGTTCCATGACATCGGCATAGTGCGCGTCGCCTTCCATTTCCAGCATGCGGCGGGCAAACATCATCTGGCCGATGGAGGCGCAGCTTTCTCCATAGGCGGTATCATTCGGTAAATTGTAATCGCTGGTGAAGGCCTCGCCGATCCCTTGCGAGCCAATACCGCCGGTGATGTACATCCGGCGCTGCACCATGTTATTCCAGATGCGCCGGCAGGTCTGGCGCTTTTCTTCGTCGTTCGTCATGCGGGCGATATGCGCCAGCCCGGTCATCAGATACACCGAACGTACCGCATGGCTGACGGCCTCGCTCTGTTGCACCAGCGGTTTGTGGGCGTGGGTATAGGTTTTATCTTTGACCATCCATACATCGCCCCAGTTATCCCAGTGCCAGGTGCCCCCGCGCTTAGCGAACTAAATATCGTAATAGTACGGTTGCTGGCCGCGCTCGGCGTGGCTGAAGCGTGTCGGGAAAATGACATTGCGATGAGTTTCTTACCCATCGGACCGGAAGACTCGGTGGCGGAGCTGATTAACCTGCACCAGCCCGATGCGCTTATCTGCGCCGGTTATCTGGAAGCTGAAATACTTGCTGAATTACGGAAGCTGGCATTGCCTGTGGCGCTGGTGGAACTGTGGGCCACCGACTTTCCTTGCGTCAATCCGGATAATTTTTATGGCGGATTTATTGCTACACGTCATCTGCTTGAACAGGGATGCAAGCGTATTGCATTTCTTGGACATTCGCAACGTCATTACAGTATCCGCCAGCGCGTAGAAGGGTATCAGCAGGCGCTGTTTGACGCCGGACTCTCGCTGTCTGAGGAATATCAGGTTGAAGCGCCGCCGGTCAAAAATATTGAGCAGGCGCTGATTGAGGGTATGGATAAACTGCTGGCGCTGGCCCAGCCGCCGGACGCAATTTTTGCCTATAACGATATTGCCGCTTTGGTGGCGATGCGGGTTTGCGCGCGTAAGGGAATCAGGGGACCGGAAGATATCGCCATTGTTGGATTCGATGATATTGATGCGGCGGCTTGGGCGCATCCGGCGTTAACTACCGTCGCGGTCGATAAGCGCGAGCTTGGACAGGATGCGTTTTGCTTGTTGCTCAATGAGCAAGGGGAACGAAATCTGCTGCTGCCGGTTCGTGAAAGCTCGCTCAGTGCAGAGCCACATTCACAGTTGCGCCCGACGCCGTAATCCGGCAAAGTCTCGCCATTACGACGAAAAGGCTCTCACAGTGAAACGACTCATCATTGGTATTTCTGGCGCAAGCGGGGCAATTTACGGCGTGCGCCTGCTGCAGGTTTTGCGTGACGTTACCGATGTGGAAACCCATCTGGTGATGAGTGCCGCTGCCCGGCAGACGCTGGCACTTGAAACGGACCTCTCTGTGCGCGACGTGCAGGCGCTGGCAAATGTGAATCACGATACACGTGATATCGCCGCCAGTATCTCCTCCGGCTCTTTTCAGACCGCCGGAATGGTTATCCTGCCTTGTTCAATCAAAACGCTTTCTGGCATCGTCCACAGTTACACCGATGGGTTGCTTACCCGTGCGGCAGATGTGGTGTTGAAAGAACGTCGTCCGCTGGTGCTGTGTGTACGCGAAACGCCGCTGCATTTGGGGCATTTGCGATTGATGACGCAGGCGGCAGAAATTGGGGCGGTGATTATGCCACCTGTCCCGGCGTTCTATCATCGTCCGCAAACGCTCGATGATGTGATTAATCAAACGGTTAATCGCGTGCTTGACCAGTTTGATATTACTCTTCCGCAGGACCTGTTCACCCGCTGGCAAGGGGCGTAAGCCGTTCCATCAGCGTGCAAAGAATCATCTGTTGCCCTGTTTCAGGGCAATTTTGTAACCGCGATCATATCCTCAACATTTAATTCGTTAAAACTCAACGAAACGCTGCGGTTCAACCGTCAGACCTGCTATCTTCAAAATCAGGACATTATTGCAACGTTTTATTAACATATTTAACGTCGAATATCCTCATCGACGCGAAAATGGCATAAGACCTGCATGAAAAAGTCTGCAAACACACAACACAACGTAAAACATAATAAAATTACGCCACTTGAGGGTTATGTATGAAGAAGACGGTTCTTGCTTTGTCTTTGCTGGTAGGACTCTCCGCCACCGCGGCCAGCTACGCAGCACTTCCGCAGACGGTTCGTATTGGTACAGATACAACGTACGCTCCTTTTTCCTCTAAAGATGCCAAAGGCGATTTTGTCGGCTTTGATATCGATCTGGGAAATGAGATGTGCAAGCGTATGCAAATCAAATGTACCTGGGTTGCCAGCGACTTTGATGCGCTGATCCCGTCGCTGAAAGCGAAAAAAATTGATGCCATCATCTCCTCGCTTTCTATCACCGAGAAGCGTCAGCAAGAGATTGCGTTCTCAGACAAACTTTACGCTGCAGACTCACGTCTGATCGCCGCGAAAGGTTCCCCCATTCAACCGACTCTGGACTCTCTCAAGGGTAAACACGTTGGCGTCCTGCAAGGCTCTACTCAGGAAGCCTATGCCAATGACAACTGGCGCAGCAAAGGCGTGGATGTGGTGGCCTATGCGAACCAGGACCTCATCTATTCTGACCTGACAGCAGGTCGTCTGGACGCGGCGTTGCAAGATGAAGTTGCGGCCAGCGAAGGCTTCCTCAAGCAGCCTGCTGGTAAGGATTACGCTTTTGCCGGCCCGTCGGTGAAAGATAAAAAATACTTTGGTGACGGAACCGGGATTGGCTTGCGCAAAGATGATGCAGAGCTGAAAGCCGCTTTCGACAAAGCGCTGGGCGAACTGCGTAAAGACGGCACCTACGACAAAATGGCGAGCAAATATTTTAATTTTAATGTCTACGGCGATTAATACAGCGACGTGGGGAATTGACTGCACCATTGCGGGTAACCATTACGGTGCATAATAAATGCAGTGCACTGTTATGGTGCTTTTATCGCTGACTTAACAAGCATGAGTGCATACTTAAGCGCTTTTCATGCAAATAAATACCGCCGACAGGGTAGAATGCTTTGCCTTGTCGGCCTGATTAATGGCACGATAACTGCACCTGGTCCTGTAAAGATCCCCTATAAAAGACAGTCTGTTGAGGATAGTTATGAAAAAACTGGTGTTGTCTCTTTCTCTGGTTCTGGCTTTCTCCAGTGCTACCGCAGCATTTGCAGCCATTCCGCAAAAAATTCGTATCGGTACCGATCCTACTTATGCGCCGTTCGAATCGAAAAATGCACAGGGTGAATTAGTCGGTTTTGATATCGATCTGGCTAAAGAGCTGTGCAAACGTATCAATACGCAATGTACCTTCGTGGAAAACCCGCTGGACGCGCTGATCCCTTCGCTAAAAGCGAAGAAAATCGATGCCATCATGTCCTCGCTTTCCATTACTGAAAAGCGTCAGCAGGAAATCGCTTTTACCGACAAGCTTTATGCAGCCGATTCGCGTCTGGTTGTCGCTAAAGATTCTGCTATTCAGCCGACCATTGAGTCGCTGAAAGGTAAACGTGTTGGTGTGCTGCAGGGCACCACCCAGGAAACGTTCGGCAACGAACACTGGGCGCCAAAAGGTATTGAGATTGTCTCTTATCAGGGGCAGGACAATATCTATTCTGACCTGACTGCCGGGCGTATTGACGCCGCGTTCCAGGATGAAGTCGCGGCCAGCGAAGGCTTCCTGAAACAGCCAGTCGGTAAAGATTACAAATTCGGCGGCCCGTCTGTGAAAGACGAGAAGTTATTCGGCGTGGGTACCGGTATGGGGCTGCGCAAAGACGATAACGAGCTGCGCGAAGCGCTGAACAAAGCCTTTGCCGAAATGCGAGCTGACGGTACTTACGAGAAGCTGGCGAAAAAGTACTTCGATTTTGATGTTTACGGCGGTTAATTACCGTAGGTGCTGATAAAGCCCGTAGATTTTTGACGCGTTGAATTTATGCCCGATGGCGCTGCGCTTATCAGGCCTACGGTGATTTTGTAGGCCGGATAAGGTAAGGCCGCCATCCGGCATTTAACGGTTAGTCTGAAATCAAAAGAGGCTTACTACTCCACCACACACGACAGGACAGGCAGCATGTTGTATGGCTTTTCAGGTGTTATTTTACAGGGCGCAATTGTTACGCTGGAGCTGGCACTCAGCTCGGTGGTACTAGCGGTTCTGATAGGTCTTGTCGGCGCAGCAGCAAAGCTGTCGCAAAGCCGGGCAATGGGGCTTATTTTCGAAGGGTACACCACGCTAATCCGCGGCGTGCCCGATCTGGTCTTAATGCTGCTCATCTTCTACGGATTACAAATCGCGCTGAATACCATTACTGATGCAATCGGTATCGGCCAGATTGATATCGATCCGATGGTTGCGGGCATTATCACCCTTGGATTTATCTACGGTGCCTATTTTACCGAAACTTTTCGCGGTGCGTTTATGGCTGTACCAAAAGGCCATATTGAAGCCGCAACGGCGTTTGGCTTTACCAGCTCACAAATATTTCGTCGCATTATGTTCCCGGCGATGATGCGTTATGCCTTACCGGGAATCGGTAATAACTGGCAGGTTATTCTTAAGGCTACGGCGCTGGTATCGTTGCTTGGACTTGAAGACGTGGTGAAAGCGACTCAGCTAGCCGGGAAGAGTACCTGGGAGCCGTTCTATTTTGCCGTCGTGTGCGGGGTCATCTATCTGGTGTTTACCACTGTTTCTAATGGTGTGCTGCTGTACCTTGAGCGCCGCTATTCCGTGGGTGTGAAGAGGGCTGACCTGTGATTGAGATTATTCAGGAATACTGGAAGTCCCTGCTGTGGACCGACGGATATCGCTACACTGGCGTCGCTATCACCCTATGGCTTTTGATTTCGTCAGTAGTGATGGGCGGAATACTGGCGTTGTTTTTGGCGATTGGCCGCGTTTCCAGTAATAAATTTATCCAGTTTCCTATCTGGCTGTTCACCTATATTTTTCGTGGGACGCCGCTGTACGTTCAGCTACTGGTGTTTTATTCCGGGATGTATACGCTGGAGATAGTTAAAGGCACGGATTTCCTCAACGCGTTTTTCCGCAGCGGGCTGAATTGCACCGTGCTGGCGCTGACGCTGAATACCTGCGCCTATACCACGGAGATTTTCGCCGGGGCTATTCGTTCCGTACCTCACGGTGAGATTGAGGCTGCGCGCGCATACGGTTTCTCGTCATTCAAACTGTATCGCTGCATTATTTTGCCTTCCGCGCTGCGTATCGCACTGCCGGCTTACAGTAATGAAGTCATTTTAATGCTGCACTCCACGGCGCTGGCATTTACGGCCACGGTGCCAGATTTGTTGAAAATCGCTCGCGATATCAACTCGGCTACGTATCAGCCATTTACCGCCTTCGGTATTGCCGCTGTACTGTATTTGATTATTTCGTATGTCCTGATCAGTCTGTTCCGTAGAGCGGAAAAACGCTGGTTGCAGCATGTATCCTCTAAATGATTCGAGTAACACGATGTCTGAAAATAAATTAAACGTTATCGATTTACATAAGCACTACGGCGAACATGAAGTGCTGAAAGGGGTATCGCTACAGGCCAACGCGGGTGATGTTATCAGCATTATTGGCTCGTCAGGTTCCGGTAAAAGTACCTTCCTGCGCTGCATTAACTTTCTTGAGAAACCAAGCGCCGGGTCGATTGTCGTCAGTGGTCAGAACATTGGTCTGGTGCGCGACAAAGACGGCCAGTTGAAGGTTGCGGACAAAAATCAGCTACGCCTGCTGCGCACGCGTCTGACGATGGTCTTTCAGCACTTTAATCTGTGGAGCCACATGACGGTGCTGGAAAACGTCATGGAAGCGCCGATCCAGGTGCTGGGGCTGAGCAAGCAGGAAGCCCACGACCGTGCGGTGAAGTATCTGGCTAAAGTGGGCATAGATGAGCGCGCACAGGGCAAATATCCGGTGCATCTGTCCGGTGGTCAGCAGCAGCGTGTTTCCATTGCCCGTGCGCTGGCGATGGAGCCGGAAGTGTTGCTGTTTGATGAACCCACGTCGGCGCTTGATCCTGAGCTGGTGGGTGAAGTGCTGCGCATTATGCAACAGCTGGCCGAGGAGGGGAAAACCATGGTGGTGGTGACCCACGAAATGGGGTTTGCCCGTCATGTTTCCACGCACGTGATTTTCCTGCATCAGGGGAAAATTGAGGAAGAGGGTGACCCGGAACAGGTATTCGGTAATCCGCAAAGCCCACGCTTGCAGCAGTTCCTTAAAGGTTCACTGAAGTAAGCCAACAGCCCGGAGACGTTACGCTTTCCGGGCCTACAATTTTAGCGCATCTGACTCCAGACGATACACCCAGTCGTCGTACGCGATGCCGTCAATCTCATACGCCTTTTCCAGTACCTGCGTACGTACAAAGCCCGTCTTTTCCAGAACACGGATTGAACCCTTATTATCCGCCAGCGCGTATGCATTTATCGCCGTCACACCTGCATGCTCGAAGGCATACTGGCACACCGCGCGGACGGCTTCGCTGGCAATACCTTTCCCCTGAGCCTGTGGCATGACGGCGTAGCCGAGGTCAGCTTCCTGCGGGTAAAGATGGCTGATTTGTAAACCAATATCGCCGAGCGGCGTTGGGTTGTTATGTTCGCGGATGACGAAAGTGTGCCGTGCGGCCAGACGTCTGGCGAATAACAGACGCATATCTTTCGCCGGGGCGATATCGCCCATATAGCGCATGACTTCAGGACATTCACGGAGTTTCTGGAAAAAAGACCAGTCAGAAAATTGAAACAAAGAGAGGGTAAGTCGGGGTGTCGATATTATCGCCATAACGTCGCCATTGCGGAAATCTGGTCTATAACCTTATCACCACAACGGCGACTGTGAATAGCGCTTAGGGGTTATCGGATGACATCCGCCAGCGTTTCTTCTAAATCGTACCAGCGAAATGCAAAACCGGACGCTTCCAGGCGCTTGGGCAATGCACGTTGTCCACCAAGGACCAGTACTGATGATTCTCCCATCAGCAGTCGCATAACGGTGGCGGGAACGCGCAGAATGGCAGGGCGGTTCAGAGCGTGTCCCAGGGCGTGGGCAAACTGCTCATTGTGTACCGGATATGGCGAAACCATATTGAAGGGACCGCGCAGATCGTTATTCAGCAGCCAGATAATTCCGTTGACCATATCATCAACATGGATCCAGGCCATATACTGGCGTCCGTTACCGATCGGACCACCTAAGCCAAGACGAAACGGCGGGACCATTTTTGCCAGAATGCCGCCTGCGGAGGCCAGTACCACGCCGGTACGCAGCATACACACGCGGGTTTTGTCGCTTTGCGCAGTGCTGGCAATTTGCTCCCAGCGGGCACATAGCTTATGGGTAAATTCATTATGCGGTGGCTCTTCTTCCGTAACCACAACTTCGCCCAAATCGCCGTAGTAACCGGTAGCGGAACCGGAGATTAACACTGAGGGCGGCGTCTCGCTGGCATTGATTAAATCGACCAGTTTCTGCGTAATGCCCCAACGGCTCTGGCACAGGCGTTCCTTTTGCTGTGCGCTCCAGCGCTTATCTGCGATAGGCTCTCCGGCAAGGTTAATCACGGCATCAATGTCATTGAGATGTTGCCGCTCTTCCAGTCCTTTCCACAACGTGACCCGAGAGTCGAGAATCTGACGCGCTTTATCAGGAGTACGTGTCACTACGATTATCTGATGCCCCAGTTCCAGCAGGCAGGGGATCAGATGACGTCCAATCAGGCCAGTACCACCGGTAATCAGAATCTGCATGTCGCCTCCCGGGTTACGTTTTAGCGCTGCCAGCTCAGCGTCATTGATACTGAGTCGGCGTAACGCAATGCGTGAAGTTTATCTATCTCTACTTCAGCATAAGTGACCCAGTGATGTTCGCGTGCGATATCGAGCACATCTTGAGTTAATTTTTCTAACAATGAGAAGCGGTTACCCTCCACGTGGGCAATGATGCTCTTGGTGATAGTACGATAATTCAGCGCGTCGTTGATATCTTCACTGGTACGAGCTTTGTCTGCCGGATAGTGAATGGCAATGTTGATGACGATATCCTGGCGATTAAGGATCTCCTCTTCTTTGATGCCGATAAAGGTGCGCAGACGAAGGTTTTTTATACGAATAATAGCGTCAGGTTGTGACATTGCAGGTTTCCTCCATGTATGAACCTCTGCATGATACACGAGAACCGAATCGCGTCACCGCTTCTCACTCTGTGCTTGCTGCATGGCGCGTTCCGTAGCGGGACGGGTGCGGATGCGTTCATGCCAGTTATTGACCGCCGGGTAGTTGTCGAGGTCGATGCGCTGGCGCTGATGGGCGTGGATCCACGGCCAGCAGGCAATATCGGCAATGCTGTAGTGATCGCCTCCCAGCCAGGGTGACGTTTCCAGGCGTTTATTCATCACGTTGTACAGGCGCTGGGTTTCAACCTGGTACCTTTCAATAGCGTAGGGGATCGTTTGTGGGGCGTAGTGGCTGAAATGATGATTCTGCCCCAGCATGGGGCCCAGCCCGCTGACCTGCCAGAACAGCCACTGCAGCGTGGTGTGACGCTCACGTAATTCACCGCTCAGCAGCTTACCGCTCTTCTCCGCCAGATAGAGTAAAATTTCTCCGGACTCAAACAAGCTGATGGGCCTTCCGCCATCTTCAGGCGCATGATCGATAATGGCCGGGATTTTATTGTTCGGCGAGATCTGCAGAAAATCGGGGCGAAACTGGCTACCTTTGCTGATATCAACATGAATCAGACGGTATTGCAGCTGCACCTCTTCAAGAAACAACGTGATTTTGTGACCGTTTGGCGATGGCGTGTAATAGAGATCGATCATTTTCAGCATCCGTTATGTCATGAACCGGGTCATAACAAGTATAGAGCCTGTTGGCGTGCGTGAGTTTTCATCAAGTGACAGCGAGAGAAAGACTCTATATTTTGAAAGCAAGCCAATACACTTCAGAGGACATTATGAGCAAACCTGCAATTACGCTGTGGTCAGATGCCAATTTTTTCTCCCCTTACGTGCTGTCTGTTTATGTCGCTCTGCAAGAGAAGGGGCTGCCTTTCACGCTGAAAACCGTTGACCTCAACAGTGGTGAGCATTTGCAACCTTCATGGCAAGGGTACGCGTTGACGCGCCGTGTACCTGTTCTTGAAATCGACGGTTTTGAGCTGAGCGAATCATCAGCGATTACGGAATTCCTGGAAGAGAGCTTTTCGCCTCCGCAGTGGGAGCGTATCTATCCACACGATGTACAAAAGCGCGCGCGGGCGCGCCAGGTTCAGGCGTGGATCCGCAGCGATCTGATGCCTATCCGTGAAGAACGCTCAACGGATGTGGTGTTTGCTGGCGTAAAGAAAGCTCCGTTGAGTGACGCAGGGAAAGCCAGTGCGGAAAAATTGTTCGCCACTGCTGGCAGTTTACTGAGCCACGGTAAACAGAATTTATTTGGCGAATGGTGTATCGCCGACTGTGATTTAGCGCTAATGCTTAATCGTCTGGTCCTTAACGGCGATGAGGTTCCAGAAGCGCTTGCAGAATACGCCACCTTCCAGTGGCAGCGCGCTTCAGTCCAGCGTTTTATCGCGCTTTCAGCGAAGCGTTCCTGCTGAAAAACGGGCCGTAATCCAGTATCATTACAAGGTACTTTTCAACGAGGAGTGAGTGATGAAACTGATGTTCGCATCGGACATTCATGGTTCGTTGCCAGCCACGGAACGCGTGCTCGAGCTGTTTAACGCAAGCGGTGCGCAATGGCTGGTGATATTGGGTGATGTTTTAAATCACGGGCCGCGTAATGCGCTTCCAGAAGGCTATGCACCTGCGCAGGTTGCAGAGCGGCTGAATGAGCTGGCAGCGCGGATTATCGCGGTACGTGGTAATTGCGACAGCGAAGTGGATCAGATGCTCCTGCATTTTCCGATGACCGCGCCGTGGCAGCAAATTCTGACAGAAAACCAGCGACTCTTTTTGACGCACGGACATCTTTTTGGCCCGCAAAATATGCCGGTGCTCAATGCGGGCGATGTTCTGGTTTATGGGCATACTCATCTGCCGGTTGTTGAGCGGCAAGGGGAGGTTTATCACTTCAATCCCGGCTCGGTAAGCATCCCTAAAGGGGGCTTTGCGGCAAGTTACGGGATTCTGGATGATAATGTTCTCAGCGTAATGGCACTCAATGATCAAAGTGTTATTGCACAGATCGAGATTAATCCGTAATTTACCCCACAAACATAAACGCGCCGTAAGAGCGCCAGAAAAAAGAAGGTTTCCTGATGGTGGAACAGCGTCGTTTGGCAAGTACTGAATGGGTGGATATTGTGAATGAAGACAACGAAGTCATTGCACAGTCCAGCCGGGAACAAATGCGGGCGCAACGCTTACGCCATCGTGCAACGTATATCGTTGTACATGATGGTATGGGCAAAATTCTGGTTCAACGTCGCACTGAGACAAAAGATTTTTTGCCCGGTATGCTGGATGCCACCGCAGGCGGTGTTGTTCAGGCTGACGAGCAGATGCTGGAGTCAGCGCGTCGTGAAGCAGAAGAGGAACTGGGGATTGCGGGCGTGCCGTTTGCCGAGCATGGTCAGTTTTACTTTGAAGACCAGAACTGTCGCGTATGGGGCGGGTTGTTTAGCTGCGTTTCCCACGGACCGTTTGCGCTTCAGGAAGATGAGGTCAGTGAAGTTTGCTGGTTGACGCCGGAAGAAATTACCGCGCGCTGCGACGAATTTACACCGGACTCCCTGAAAGCCCTGGCGCTGTGGATGACCCGCAACGCAAAAAATGAATCGCTGAAAGAAGAAGAAACAGAGTAAGCTGATGGGGTGTTTATTCTCTCTTAAGAAGAGCCGCTTTTGCGGCTCTTATTGTCTGAAATGACGAGGAAAACTATGGATGGGACAACGTAATTATCGCACTAACATCTACAGAACCCCCGGAGATCGCAGCTGTATCTGTAACACCTAAGAACGCATACATATCTAAAGCACCATCCCCGTAATTGTCGGTATAATTCATGTTAGCTGCATCGATAGTGACAGCCTTTGTCATGTCCAGACGTTCGCTGGTTGTTGCTGTTTTATATCCAAGACCGATACCTACGCCACCTGCCTGACCATTTGTATTCGCCAGTAAGTTATTTTTAATTTGGTTGTTAGAAACGTTAATTATTAAGCTGGGCTTGGCGTAGCAATTATTAAGTGTTATTTTAAATGGTGTATTATTAAACTCGCCATCGGGTTTTGCACGTAGTTCTGATGCGTTTAATTCACCTAAATCAACTTTCTTTTCGGCATTAAATGCGCCACAACCTGATGCTGAGATTGTTATCGGACCTGAAATATAAACATCCAGTGCTCCGCCCCTATTATCTTTGTCTTTTACTACACCTGCTTTCTGACGGGTAGTAAATATTTGTTTTCCGGCAGCTTTTGCGGGATCGAATGCAGTTGTTGTATACAGAGTCAGCGTAAAGGCGGCGGTCGCATCCTGCACCTTGGTCGGACTGCTGATGCTGGAGCAACCTAGAGCAGAAGCCGGTAGAGATTGGTTCACGTTGGCGTTATTAGAGAGGTAAATCGGCATTGTTTTCCAGCCAGTAATGTAACCAAAAGAAGGAGGTGTTAAGTTAGCCGACAGGGTAAAAAAGAGCCCAGGAATTGTGCTGTCGGCTTGCCAGCCCTTGCTATTACTACTGTCAGGCTGGAATGTGGAGCCCTCAGGCAGGAAAATGACAGTTCTTGTCTGTTTGTTTTCATTTTTTACCCAATAACTAACCGGGGCCGAACTGCTTTTTTGCAAAGCATCATCTGTACTGGGCAATAAAGCTAGTCCGCTGGCTGTGGCGGTGATATTCACTTCGCTATCGGCATTGTAACTGGATGTTGAACCCAGCATCATTGTACAACCTGCGGCCAGAGCAGAGGAACCTGAAAAAGCAAAAAGTAAAATAGCATATAAATATTTTATCTTCATAATTGTTA